>CAZOTC010000183.1:0-5624 GCA_964582605.1 uncultured Geobacter sp.
TGCGGGTGATATCGTCAAGGTGGTCATGACCGGTACCGATACCGGTACCGCATGGGACTATACAGCCAATTATCAGGGCGGAGTCCAGTCTCTGAACTTTGTCACATCGGGTATTATTGTGAATGATGATGCCCAGGTGACAGCAGCAGCTATTGCACTGGCAGGAGTGGCACAGGCGGGGATGGAGTATTTCTAAAATCATTAGACGCACCAAACGGACAACGGCCACCTTTAAGGGGTGGCCGTTGTCCGTTTTAACTTCAGCTTTGGTCCTTTCAACAAAATTATTGTATAATCAGCCAAAAAATGGTGCTTGAAGTTCTTTCATTTGACTTCAATGCGCACAAGGGGTTTTCTATGCATGGCCGGCTTCGGTTTTTCACACATGTCCTGTACTTGTCTTTGCTGGTTTTTACACTTGCTGCTTGCGGTGGTGGAGGTTCCTCGACACCAGTCAGTAATACCTCCTGGGCTTTTGTGGGGATCACCAGTGCCAGCCATCAAACTACAGTGAGCTGGACCGCAGTTGAAAAGACAACGACGAAGCCAACCTACAATATCTACTGGTCAACCACACCGGGCGTAACCAAACAGACCGGAACCAAGATCGCCGGGGTGACAAGTCCTTACAGCCATACGGGGCTCGCTAACGACACCATGTATTATTATGTCATTACTGCTGTAACTGACAGCAAAGAAGGCCCTGAAAGCCTCGAAGTGGCCACAGCCCCCAAGGCAGTACTCCCCTTGGCGCCGACCGGCATTACGGTAGCTCCATCAAACACCAGTGTTCAAATCAAGATTGATCGTACCGGTGCAGCGACAACCACCAAATTTAATCTATACTGGTCGACAACCAGTGATTTCAAGGTTGCTACCAAGATTGCAAATGCCTTTGGCAGCAGTAGTTCAACCTTTCAACATACCGGATTGTCAAACGGCACCACGTATTACTATGCCGTGACAGCGGAAGCTCCAGAGGGTGAAAGCCGCAAAAGTAAAGTCATAGCAGCCACACCGCTCGCAGATATAAGTGCTGCAAACTATGTTGTAAATGTCAGTCAGGCCCGTATTGCCACTCCCAATGCCATAACTGCCCTTGCTGCAAGCCAACAGGTTACACTTACCTGGAACATGCCGACAAACCAGATCCCCACAGTCTTTGATCCTGCAGCAACACCAACTATGCCTCCGGTAATCTCATCCTATACCATCTACTGGTCATCAGCGTTTATCAATGATATCACGAAAGCAAACAAGATCGCCGTGCCTGTCAATTCAAAAACCAAATTACCGATTACCTTTGTTCACAATACGGGTTTGGCAAATGCAACACCGTATTATTATCTCATCACCGCAATAGCTGATATCGATGCAAACGGTAATCCGCTGAAAACAGCCGGAGGGCAGCCGCTGATCTTTGAAAGTCTCACAGGCAGCCAAATATCAGTCGTACCGGAAGCGAAGGTGCCGGATTCACCAACCGGTTTCTCTGCCGTTTCCGGAGCCCAGAAAATTGCATTATCCTGGACAAAAAGCACAGTCGCCAACACAACGTATTCTATTTACGCATCAACCGTCACACCGACGCAGCCGGAGGATCTGGTTACATCGGGCAACCTTATTGCGACAACCGGCACAACCGCCTACACCCACTCAGGGTTGCAAAACCATAACACTTATTACTATGTGGTCACCGCTAAAACAACAGGAGAAAGCGCCCCTACAGCCGTCATAGCCGTAAGTTTATGGTAACGAGTTCTCAATGCCAAAATATACTTTTTATTTTTTATTAATTGCTATATATTTTTTATTAATATCGTGCAGCGGCAACACCGACAGGACTGAAACAGCTTCGCAGAGCATGCTTTCACCACTGAAAGCAGTTCAAGCTGCCGGCGGCACAGCCAGCACCGCTCAGACATACGATATCATTCGCCTGACTCTCGCCATGTATAACGCGGCCCCGGGCTCGATAAACGTAAGTTACCTGGCGGGCTATCTTGCGCAAGGGATCAGCATGACGGAGTTGAGCAACCTCCTGGCTCAAACGGATGCCTTCAAAAGTCCTCTGCTGTATCCGCCAACCCTTTCATCTCAACAGTTTGCAGCTCGTTTTGTGGACAACCTGGTAGACACTACGGTCGATTATCACAACAAGGCGTTGCTGGCTGATGTGATTGTCAAACACCTTGACAACGGACTATCCCGCGGGGAGGTAATCCGGCTGGTCGCATCCGGTTTGGCGCAGGTTTCAACAACCGACCCTGTCTGGGGTAAAGCTGCAACACAGTTTGCCAACAGGGTTGAGGTTGCTTACTACTACTCCGTGACCACAGCCCAGTGGGCGCAAGATCTGGGAACATTACAAGCCGTCGTCAAATATGTTACCGACGATCCGGGTACCGTAGCGACTGCAAAGGCCCAGAAACCGGTCAATCTGGCTCCTTCCTGGGCCTCGCTGGGTATTAGCGGCGCCAGCCGGCAAATAGCGGTAAGCTGGACCCCCAACTCAACCGCAGCCACGTCGACAACCGGGCTGTATTATAACCTTTACTGGTCAAAAAAACCCGGAGTAACCAAAAAGAACGGCACCAGGATCACGAATGTCACCAGCCCCTATATACATACCGGGCTTGCCAACGGGGCCATGTATTACTACGTTGTAACGGAGGTGACAGGCGGGATTGAAGGGCCGGAAAGTCACGAAATTGCAACCGCACCTAAAGCCGTGATTCCGGTTGTACCGACCGGAATCAGCGTGGCCCCGGCACATGGAGCCGTTCAAGTATCCCTGGATCCGGCAAGCACGATCGCGACAACCCGATTCAACCTTTACTATTCAACGGATGTGTCGTTATCAAACCTTGTCAAACTTGCAAATGCCTTCGGGAACGCCACCTCGTTCAGGCATGCACCCCTCCAGAACGGGGCATCCTACTACTACGTGATTACCGCTGGAGAATCAGATGGAGAAAGTCCCTCCAGCAGCCCTGTTTCAGCACAACCTCTTGCCGATATAAAGGCGGTGGATTATATCAAGGATGTCACCCCGGCTCAGATCGCAGCCCCCAACAATGTAACGGGTCTGGCAGGCGACCAGCTGGTAAATCTTAGCTGGAATATGCCTGCAAGCCAGATTCCGCTTGTTTTTGATCCTGATCTTACACCAACACAGCCTCCGGTTATATCAGCCTTCAATATCTACTGGTCGACAGACGTGATTACCGATTTGGCGAAAGCCAACAAATTTACCCTGCCGGTTGTATTGCCGGCTGCACTGCCGATGACCTATACTCACAATGACGGGCTTGTCAATAAAACTCCTTACCATTACATCATAACGGCAGTTGCTGATACCGACGCCAATGGCATCCCTCTCAAGACGGCAAAGGGAGTTGCTGTGTCCTTTGAAAGCCCTGCCAGCAGCCAAATCTCTGTTGTTCCGGAAGCAAAAGCGCCGGCAGCACCTACTGGCCTTTCTGCAACAGCAGGAGCTCAAAAAATAACGTTGATATGGACCCCCAGCATCACAACCGGTGCCTCATATCGCCTGTATATGTCTAAAACCGCTCCATTACAGCCGGAGGATCTGATAAATCCGGCGAATCTGCTGGCTATCACCACAACGCCATCCTACCTTCACACCGGATTACAAAACGGCATCACCTACTACTATGTTGTGACGGCAGTGACCGCCGGAGAAAGCACACCATCCGCCATCGTGGCCGTCTCACTTCGGTAGCAGCCTTGCAACTCCTGTTCACACTGCACGTAGTGCTTTCACCGGCAGGCAGCGGCTGCCGCTCGTGCAAAAGAATATAGAGTCCCCGCAGCCCCGATGACAAACTCACTGACATATGCTATTCTTCTGCGATTATTGATGTAAGGACATTTGCCATGCTCGCTGCGATGCTTTTTGCGCTCTTTATATCGCTCTCATCTTCACTGCTGCTGATCCGCTACATTCATGTGCATCAACACCTCACAGCCGACCAGACAGAAGGTCCGCAGAAATTTCATCTCGGCATCACGCCGAGGGTTGGCGGCATTACGCTGCTTTGCGGCCTGATGGGAGGGGCTGTAATTGCATCTTCCAAAGGAATTCTCCCTTCATCGCTTGTGTGGAACTGGCTGGCTGCCCTTAGTCCCGTTTTTTTGGCCGGCCTGGCAGAAGACCTTACCAAAGTAATCCTCCCCGGCTGGCGCTTGTTGGCATCTTTCGTCTCTGCCGGCCTCGGTTGTTGGCTGCTTGGAGCAACCATCAACCGGCTGGACGTTGCCAACCTTAATACGCTGTTGGTTACGGTACCCGTTCTTGCCATTGCAATAACCATCATAGCGGTGGCCGGCATCTGCCATGCATTCAACCTGATTGACGGCTACAATGGGCTTGCCGGCGGAGTTGCCGCCATGGTCCTCTGCGCTTTAAGCTATGTGTGCTTCAAGGTGGATGACCGCCAACTGCTTTCCATCTGTCTTATCACCGGTGCAGCAGTACTTGGCTTCCTGGTCTGGAATTACCCGCGAGGACTTATTTTTGCCGGAGATGCCGGTGCGTATATGCTCGGCTTCATCATCGCAACGGTCTCCGTGCTGCTGGTCGTTCGCCACCCACGGGTGTCCCCATGGTTTCCCTTTACGCTGGTCATCTATCCTGTCTGGGAAACCCTGTTTACTATTTACCGGCGCAAAATCATCCAGGGGCAGGCAACCGGCCTGCCGGATACTCTCCATCTGCACCAGATTGTCTTTAACCGGCTCGTCCGCTGGATGGTTGGAAGACGCGAAGCCAAACACCTGCTCCGACGCAACTCCATGACGACGCCTTATCTGTGGGGCATGGGATTAATCACGATCATACCGGCCCTCCTCTTATGGGAAGAAACACTCATATTGCAAATATGGTGTATTTGCTTCATCACTTTTTATGTATGGCTGTATCGTCGTATCGTTCGTTTTCGAGCTCCCAAATGGCTTATTTTACGCAATGCAACCTATGTGAAAGCCCGGCGCAGCACCCTTGTAAAACCTTTATCTTCTACCGTGCCCAGAAATATTAAATAATATTTATTTTAAAACATCAGGACTTACCAACACCCTTCTTTTGCTGTACTCTCAAACGTAGTAAAGGAGAGCGGACTGTCACCTACAGGAAAAGGAGCCAGCCATGGCCACTCCCTCAATTTCCGCGTTTCAGTTAACCGGTGATCCAATACTGGATGTGACGGAAAACGGTTACGTCTGGCACTTTAGCGGAATAAACAATATCCTTAACTGGTCAACTTCAGGCTCTGACAACTGGAACTACTCTTCCTGGTTCACAACAACCAGAACCAACAACCTCAAAGCTGTTTTCAATACGGTTGCGGATGTCGCGAATATCTCTTTCAACTACCTCGGCTATTTTTCCAGCGACACAACCCCCGGCTACATAAAGGCATATAACGCCGGATCAGACATGAACATCAGTTTTGCCTATACCGGCGATAATGTCTTTCCAAGCAGATACTCAACAGCTTTTTGCTATTTTCCAACGTCACTGGACGCAGATTACACCGGTGCTCCAGGGGACCTGTGGTTGAACGCCGGCAACAGCTTTATATGGTCTCAGGCAAATTACA
>CAZOTC010000184.1:0-5536 GCA_964582605.1 uncultured Geobacter sp.
CGGTGGAAAGGGCAGGCTGCATGGGGTCCCGGACTGGAACTGGAGTAAACAACTCTTTTTTGTATCAAACGGCGCTGAATTTTAGCATAAATAAAACTTAGTGCAAGCTGCCTGGAATCTGAATCTCATGTAAGAATTTGTCTTACAGAAGGGTTTCTACAGAAGCCCGCTGCGGATGAAATAGGCGGCAAGTTCTGCGTTGTTGGCCAGCTGCAGCTTTTTCATCAGCCGGGCGCGGTGGGTATGCACGGTTTTAAGGCTGATATTCAGGTCGTGAGCGATCTGCTTGCTGGGGCAACCGGCAGCCAGCAGGCCGGCGACTTCCATTTCCCGGTCGGAAAGCAGTTCATGGGAGACGGCGCTGCTGCGCTTGGTGCGGCTGATTTCATCGGCAAGCAGCCGGGATACGGTGGGACTTAAGTAGGTGCCGTTGCTGCGGATCTGGGTAATGGCGGTGATCAGGTCGTCCGGGGCAGCATGTTTTGAGAGGTAGCCGGCGGCCCCCATTCGGATCGTGCGCAGAGCGTACTGGTCTTCGGGGTGCATGCTGATTATCAGCACCGGCAATGACGGCTGTTCCTGCCGGATCTTTTTCAGCAGATCCAGCCCGCTGCGCCCCCCCAGCGAGATATCCAGCAGTACCAGATCGTACTGGTGCTCTGCCAGCAGGCTGGCGGCATCTTCCTGGCAGTCCGCCTCATCCGCCTCGATCCGCTCCTGCTGAAGCTCCTGCTCAAGCAGATGCAGCAGGCCTTTACGTATAATCGGGTGGTCATCAATGATCAGGATCCGCATGCTGATTCTCCGTCAGGTCCAGTGCAGTGTCAGGCGCACAACCGTGCCGGTACCGGGGCTGCTGGTGAGTGTAAGACCGGCGCCGATGGCGGTTGCCCGTTCCTGCATACCGATAATGCCGAACGAGTTCCGCGACCGTTCGGCCTGTGGATCGAAACCGCAGCCGTTGTCGCGGATCTCAAGCACGCCGATCTGGTGGTTGGCGGTAAATGAGATCGTCACCTGGTCGGCGTGGGCATGTTTCATGATGTTGGTGAGCGACTCCTGCACAATTCTGAACAGCTCTGTGGCAGCCTCGCTGCTGATCCTGCTGCTCTCCTGCCAGGTGACACTGCAGGCGATGCCGCTGGTGCGGGTCAGATCGTCGGCCAGCCATTCAATGGCCGCAGCCAGTCCAAGTTCATCAAGCAGCGAGGGGCGGAGGCTGGTACAGATCCGTTGCAGCGAGCTTACCATCCCCCGGATACCGCTGTGCAGCTGGTTCAGCTGGCTCTGCAGGCCGGTGTTGTCTGTAGAGATACTGCGCCTTAACTGTCTGAGACCGAAGGACTGTTCGGTCAGGGCTGCTCCCAGCACATCGTGCAGCTCTCGGGCCAGCCGGCTCCGTTCTTTTTCAATGGCTGCGGTCAGATAGTGGGCATAGCGGCTCTTCTGCTGCTCAACCGCAACCCTGTCGCTGATGTCGCTGATGATCCCGACGGTAAACCGCTCACCATGCTGATCGGTGTAGAGTGTCTTCCTGATCAGCAATGTGCGCAGGCTGCCGTCTGTTCCGGGATACTCAAGTTCGTAGGAACAGCCCCGGCCGGTTTGCTGCACATAGCTGTCATGTTTCCAGATTTCGGCTGCCTGTGCCTGGGGGAACAGATCGAAATCATCCTTGCCGATGATCTCGTGGCGCTGATGCCCTGACAGCAGGCAAACCCCCTCATTGATCAGGACGTAGCGGTGGTTGCGGTCCTTGACAAAGAGCGGGTCGGCCATAGTGTTGATGATTTTGTCAAGAAACTCCTGTGACTTCTGCAGGTTCTGTTCGGTTTCCTGTAACTGGCGGTTGCGAGTCTCAAGCAGATTCTGCAGCCTGTCCCACTGCTGTTGCAGCGCTTCCCTGGCCCGCTGCTGATGCTTTAGATCGTGGGTAAGCTGGTCTGCCCGGTGCTGCTGCAAGAACTTCAACTGCATATAGTCGGTAATATCGGTCAGGATACCGTGCCAGAGGCAGCCGCCGTTTTCCAGCGGACGGGGCAGGGCGTTGCCGCGGATCCATTTGATCTGCCGTGTCCGGGCTGTAACGATTCTATGTTCATGCTGCCAGGGCTGCAGTTTGCTGACCGCCTCCTCGACAGCCAGCCGGTGGCCCTGACGGTCTTCTTCGATGATACAGCGTGTCATACTGTCAGCATCCCGGTACGCCTCTTCAGGCGTAACTTCGAACAGTTCTTCGATTCCTTTGCTGACAAAGCAGAAGTGCCAGGAACCATCGGGCTTGACCAGAAACTGATAGACCACCCCCGGGATGGAGGCGGTCAGTTCTTCAAGTGAGATCTGCGCAATGGATGCGGCGGAAGACATACCGGCTCAGCATGCGCAGAGTCGCATCATTTCGGCCGCAATCTTCTCCAGCGGCATCACCTTGTCCACCCCGCCCAGCTTGATCGCCTCATTAGGCATGCCGAACACCACACAGGTGGCCTCATCCTGGGCAATGGTTGAAGCACCGGCGTCGTGCATCTCTTTCATACCGTGGGCCCCGTCGTCTCCCATACCGGTCAGGATGATCCCCACCGCGTTCTTGCCGGCATAGCGGGCCGCCGAACGGAACAGCACATCCACCGAAGGGCGGTGACGCGACACCAGCGGACCGTCTTTTACCTCCACGTAGTAGCGGGCGCCGCTGCGCTTCAACAGGGTGTGCCGGTTGCCCGGTGCAATCAGCACATGGCCCCGGACAACAGAATCATTGTTCTCTGCCTCCTTCACGGTAACCCGGCAGATGCTGTTCAGCCGTTTGGCAAAGGCGGCGGTAAAGTTTTCCGGCATGTGCTGCACGATCACAATGCCGGGGGTGTCCTCCGGCAGCATCTGCAGAAAGACCGACAGCGCTTCGGTACCGCCGGTGGAGGCACCAACCGCCACGATCTTCTCCGTGGTCATGATCATCGCCTTGGCGTTGGGAGCCTCCATGATCACGTCGGCGGTGTATTTGGGACTTACCTCGCGGATGACCCGTGTCGGATGAATCCGGGCAGCCGCAGCAGCCTTGATGCTGTCGCAGATCCGGATGCGGGACTCTTCGATAAACTGCTTGGTTCCCATCTTCGGCTTGGTGATGATATCCACCGCCCCGAACTCCATCGCCCGCAGGGCGGTCTCGCTCCCTTTTTCCGTCAGGCTTGAACACATCACCACCGGGATCGGGTGCTGGGACATCAGTTTCTGCAGGAAGGTGATGCCGTCCATGCGGGGCATCTCCACATCCAGCGTGATTACATCCGGTACCTGCTCACTGATCTTCTGCACCGCCACGATCGGGTCTTGGGCCATACCGATAACCTCAAGGGTCGGATCGCTGGAAATTATATCGGCAAGGGTCTGACGGACCAAGGCAGAATCATCAATGATGAGAACTTTTATCTTGGGCATGGGATAACTTCAGGGGCCAGGGGCCAGGGGCCAGGGGCCAAAAGCTGAAAAGCCTTTTCTGGCCCCCGGACCCTGGACCCCGGACCCTATTCCTTTCTGTATACGGTATTCGCCACCTGCGTAAACGGCACCCCCAGCCCGTTCAGGGTTTCTGAGTGACCGATAAACAGGTAGCCGCCATCCACCAGCTGACGATGAAACTTGTTCATCAGCGCGGTCTGGGTAGGCTTGTCAAAATAGATCACCACATTGCGGCAAAAGATCGCGTCCATCTTTTCGCTGATGCCGAAATGGTCATCCATGAAATTGACCCGCTTGAAGCTGATGCTGCTGCGGAGTTCGGGAACAATCCTGACCAGGCCTTTGCTGCGGTCTTTACTGCGCAGCAGGTACCGTTTCTTCAGGGCCAGCGGAATGGTCTCGGTACGATCTTCACCATAGACTCCGGCTGCTGCCTTCTGCAGCACCTGGGTGTCTATGTCCGAGGCGGTAATGGAAAATTTAAAGCCGTGGTTGGCTGCGGCAAAATCATGCAGGACCATGGCCATGGTGTAGGGCTCTTCACCGGTGGAACAGCCGGCTGACCAGATCCTGAACGGATTTAAGGGGCTGTCGCCGGCCCCCCTGATCTGTCGCATGGTCGGAATCGCCTCACGCACCAGAAAATCAAAATGTTGCGGTTCCCGAAAAAAATCGGTCTTGTTGGTGGTCACCACGTCAATCAGATGGATGATCTCCTGATCGCGTCCCACCGGCGAAAAAATAAAATCGGAATAATCCTGGAAACTCCGCATCCCCAACGCCTTCAGCCGTTTCTGCAGGCGTGCCTCCAGCATGGTCTTCTTGGCAGGGGGCATCTTGATCCCCACCTCGTCGTAGATCAGGGCGCTGAACTGCTCAAACTCCTTGTCGCGCATACTGCAGAGCTGGGATGTGGAGGGACGGCTGGATTGGGTCATCAAGTTACTCCTGGGACAGCAGTTTGACCACCGTTGCAAGCAGGTCTTCCTGCCTGACCGGTTTCATCAGCCATCCGGTGGCACCGGCTTCCCGGGCCTGTTCAAAAAGGTGCTTCTGGGAATCGGTACTCATCACCAGCAGCGGCGTTGACCTGAACTGCAGCATACGCCTGATCTCACGGACCAGGGTGATACCGTCCTTACCCGGCATATTGACATCGGTTATGATCAGGTCCGGCTGTGTCACGAAGATCCGTTCAATCGCCTGCAGCGGGTCAGATACGGTTTCCACCGCAAAACCGCCCCGTTCCAGGGTGAATCTGGAATTGAGCAGCTGGGGCTTTGAGTCGTCAATCAGCAGAACGGTCTTCAAGGCTACTCCTGTCCTGAACCGGACTGCAACGCGGCCATCTCCTGCTCAGAGAAGACCCGGTCAATATCAAGGATCATCACAAAATGTTCCTCATGCTTGCCCATCCCCTTGATGAACTCGGTATTCAGGCGGGTGCCGATATGGGGCGCAGGCTCAATCGCCTCCGGCTCCATCTCCACAACCTCCTGGACCGAATCTGCCAGGGCGCCCAGTATGGTGGTATCCCCATCAAGGGTTACCTCAACCACAATGATGCAGGTGTTGATGGTCTGCTCAGTGGCCTCCATGCCGAACTTCAGGCGCATGTCAATCACCGGTACCACGCTACCCCGCAGGTTGATCACCCCCCGCATGAATTCAGGGGTTTGAGGGACTTTGGTTATAGAGGTGTATTCAAGTATTTCGCGTACTTTGGCAACATCAAGGGCAAATATTTCATCTGCCAGCTTGAAGGTCAGGTACTGGACGGTTTCGGTTATGGTTGAGACACTCATGCAAGCCTCCTGAAAATTAACTATAGAAAAACAGTTTTAACGCAGAGAGGTGAAGAAAGGTGCAAAGACGCAGAGAATGAACAAGTAGTCGTTACATGTTTTTTCAGTATCTTGTTTTTCTCTGCGCCTCTGCGTCTCTGCGTTAAAAGGTTTTGTCTGTTAATCCGCAAAAATCCGTCAAATCAGCGTTATCCGCGTGCTAGTGCTTTAGAATTTTTCAAACTCATCATCCAGATGGTCTTTGCTCTTGCCGCCCAGATCGATATGCACCC
>CAZOTC010000185.1:0-5532 GCA_964582605.1 uncultured Geobacter sp.
GGTCATCAGGGTGCGCCCCTCTTCAGTCTGCTGCAGCGCCTCAACCGTCTCCACCTGTGTGCCTTCCAGCTGGGCCGCCAGCATCAGGCAGGCCAGTTTCGGCAGGCCATCCACCAGAATGGTGCAGGCGCCGCACTCGCCGGTGCCGCAGCCTTCCTTGCTGCCGGTCAGACCCAGGTCTTCCCGCAGCAGGTCGATCACCCGGCGGTCTGGGGCACAGCGGCAGCTTTGATCCCTGCCGTTCAGCCTGAAACCGATCGCTGCCATACCATCAGCCGGCACGGCACTACTCAACAAAGGTCTGCACCCTTCCAGGCTTGATGATCAGGCTGTTCTGCTTTTCTCTCGCATTCATGTTCATGCCCCTTTCTGTCAGGCGTCCTCTTCTGATGAGCCGTACCAGCGCAGTACCGATGCCCCCCAACTGATGCCGCCGCCGAAGGCGGTCAGCACCAGCCTGTCGCCATGCCTGATCCGCCCGTCACGCAATGCCGTATCCAGAGCCAGCGGTATTGAAGCAGCCGAGGTGTTGCCGCACGCCTCCAGCGCAATCAGAACCTTGTCGAGTGGGATGTCGAGCCGCTGCGCCGCTGCCTCAATGATCCGCCGGTTGGCCTGGTGCGGAATGATCAGACTGATGTCGTCCAAGGTCAGCCCGGCTTTTTCGATCACCTGCAGGGAGGCATTCCCCAGCAGACGCATGGCGAACATGAAGATCACCATCCCATCCATCCTGGTGAAATGCTGCAGGCCGGCAACGGTTGCGGCGGTGGTCGGCAGGCGGCTGCCACCGGCCGGGATGTGCATCGCCTTGTACTCGCTGCCGATGGTTCCCGCTTCGTTGATCAAAAGTCCATATCCGTCAGGCACCTGTCCGATCACGGCGGCACCGGCTCCATCCCCGAACAGAATCGCACAGTCGCGATCCTGCGGATCGGTCACCCGGGAAAGCACCTCGGCCCCGATCAGCAGTACCTTGCGGCAGTAGCCGGTCTCCACGGCCTGACAGGACACCGTCAGACCATAGACAAAGCCGGTGCAGGCTGCCGCCAAATCGAAACAGGCTGCTGCGGGTATCCCCAGCGCCCCCTGTACGATGGCTGCCGTGGCCGGGGTTGGATAGTCGCCGGTCAGGGTGGCCACGATGACCATGCCGATCTCGTCCGGCAAAGTGCCTGAACGCTCCATGGCCTGCCGGGCAGCAGCGATGGCCAGATCGGAACAGGCCTGGTTCAAATCCGCAATCCGTCGCTGGCGGATGCCGGTTCGTTCGAAAATCCATTCAGGGGTTACGCCAAACCGGACCGCAAGATCGTCGTTGGTAAGCAGACCGTCGGGCAGACACACGCCGATTCCCAGGATACCTGCCGCCATACTACACCTGCCTGCAGGTGTCGATCAAAGAGATCATCCCGCCGACTGCCGCCTTCCCCTTGTATACCTTCAAGATCAACTCCTGCGACGTGTCGACTGTTGTCATAGCACTCCCCTTCTGTTTTTTGGGCTCAACCATTGTTGAAAATGGGAAATCCGGGGAAACTCGTCCACCGAGCAGGCGCTGATGTCGGGGTATTCACGTGTCAGGAGCCTGGTCAGATCCATTCCCGGCCCCAGCTCAATGACTGTTTCTATTCCGGCCTGTGCGATTGCCTCCATGCATCTATCCCAGCGAACGGTTCGGGTCAGTTGATCGGACAGCATACCGATTGTTTCCTCTCGGCTGGAAACCTGCCTCCCGGTTATGCTTGCAAGCAGCGGCAGCCTGGGATCGGCACACGCGCTGTCAAGCAGATGCCGATGCAGCGGCTCCACGACTGAAGCCATATACCTGCTGTGTGAGGGGATGGATACCGGAATACGGACCAGATCCGGGTTATCCGGTGCAAAATGTACCATCAGCGTCTGAATGGCTGAAGACCGTCCCGACAGCACCAGTTCATCTGCTGAGCGCACAATGGCACAGTCAATGCCCAGCTCCTCCATCATCCGGTTCCGGAGCTCGCAACTGCCGGGGCGATCATCGTGCCGCCAGAGCATCATTGCCCCGGAATCAGGCTGCAGCAGTGATGCGGCCTGATCCATCAGCTGAGCCCGCGCCAAGGCAATTCGCAGGGTGTCCTGCTGAGTAAGGGCGCCTGCCAGACAGCAGGCGACAAGCTCACCAACCGAATAGCCCGCTATCAGTGCCGGCGTTGGCAACAGGCCTGCAATGCTGTTCCAGGTGGCTAGCTGGTACAGCACAATGGCAAACTGGGCATTGGCGTTTGCGTACCGTTCGTTTTCCGCACAGCCGCGCCACCATTGTTCGCAATCCGCACCAAGCAGAGCAGAGGCAGTGTCCAGCAGCTCACGATGGGCCGGATCAGCAACAATTCCGTCCAGCATCGATTGTCGCTGTCCGGCCTGACCTGAGCAGATGATGGCGGTTCTGCTCTGCTTCATCATGCTCTGGCGTTACTATACGGCAGGTTTGTGCAGATCTATGAACTCAATCATCTGCCCGATCGTCTTCACCGCTACTGCTTCTTCATGGGTAAACTCAAAATTGAACGCCTGCTCCGTCAGAACCAGCAGCTCCATCAATGCAAGGGAATCCAGTTTCAGGTCATCAATCAGCCGTACCTCAGCAGTCATATCCACAGGTTCCAGGTCAATCTTTTTTACTTTCCTGATCAGTTCATACACCTTTTCAGTTGTTGTCATCTCGCTCTCCTCTCTCTCTTGCGCCTCGCGCAGTATCCGGTCACTCCCCGGAGTGCCGGCGCAGTACAGCTGATCCCCAGATCAACTCCCCACCGCTTCACGATCAGAACGGATAAACGCCAGCATCTTCCTGGCAAGACCGGAGTAGAGTTTTATGCCGTCAAAATCCGGCTCATTACCAAACAGTTGTTGCAGCATTACACCATCATTGCCAAACCAGCGGGGGAACAGTCCACCGATAAAAAAGCCCCGTTGCCGCAGCTGTCTGACACCTTCGCTGATGCAGGGCAGGGCCGTTGAAAGAACCAGCTGGAGACAGACAACCTTCCGCTCCCGGCTCGTGGTCAGGATCCGCTCCAGAAACTGCCCCCAGTCTCCTCCGATTGCACTGACGGAGACACGCCAGGTTCCGGCCTCCTCAAACCAGTCGTCAGTGCTGACGGTCTCTCTATCCAGAGGAAGCGGCAAAGAACCGGGCAGCAGGATGCGGGGACGCAGCCGACCGCAGATCTCCTCCAGAAAATCAAAATACTGTTCAGGCAGATAACAGACGCCTGACGGGTCAGACAGTTCATAAAACTGCACCACACAGGCCACCCGTTCAGTATCGGGGCGATGTTCGGAAAAACTGGCGCCGTCCAGCAGATCAAGCGCCAGACCGCACACGGCAAGTCCCAGCTTAACTGCCCCCACCTGCGTAAAATAGTGATGGCAGACTGCTTCTCCAAAAATGCCGTCAGACTGCATACCGGGCAGTTTTCCCGGCTGCAGGTAATGCCGCATCAAGGACCACGCCAGATCACCACTGCCGCATCCCGGAACAACCACCAGATTGCCCCCTTCCCAAAGATTCGGGTTGGGGGCGCATTTGAAGAACGAGATATAGCCGGTCACGTTCCCCTGGCTGTCAAACGCAAGCGAGGCGGCAAGCCGCCCGGCATTGATCTCTTCCATGACCTGATCGGCATGGTAGACATACTGCACCGGGAAGGCATCGCCATAGATTGACCTGAAGACGGTGGCAACCGATGCAGCATTAGCGACGTTAACGGCGGTTATGGTGTATGCCAGGGCGCCATCGTCCACATTACTTCTGCGTGGAGCGGTCAAGGTAGGCCACCATGTCTGCCGGTGTGTTCGTTGCAATGGCATCTTCAACCGCGATCTTGATGTTAAACGCCTCTTCGGTCAGCACGATCAGCTCCATCATCGCCAGAGAGTCAAAACCGAGTTCAGTGCGCAGGTCTGCCTCGGGTGTCACAGCTGCCGGATCCAGTTTGCCGCTCTGTACCTTCAGAATCAATTCCTTTGCCTTGTCGAATGTTGTCATGATGCTCTCCTTTATGGTGTTAAGTCGGTCACTCCGCAGAGTGCCACCGCAACAATACGGAACCCCAGCTCAAGCCTGCGCCGAAGCCGGTGAATACCAGCAGGTCGCCATCCCTGATCCTGCCTTGAGCCAGAACGTTATGCAGGGCAACCGGGATCGAGGCGGACGCGATATTGCCATACTCTTCCATATCAACAACAAACCGGTCCAGCGGCAGGTCCAGCCGCCTTGCCGCCGCCTCAATGATCCGGCGGTTGGGCTGATGGGGAATGAACAGGTCGATATCAGCGGCAGCCAGCCCGGCTTTTTCAAGCAGTCGTTGAATCGAATCACCCAGCACCCGCATGGAAAAGGAAAATACCTGATTCTTGTCCATCCTGGCAAACTGTAGTTTCAGATCAAGGGTTTCCCTGCTGGGGGGCAGACGACTCCCCCCAGCCTTGATAATCAGCGCCTCATGCCCGGAACCGTCGGTACCAGCCTCGGTTGCCAGCAGCCCGAATCCGTCGGGCACCGGCCCCACCACCACCGCACCGGCGCCGTCGCCAAACAGAAAGGCACAGTCCTTGTCATCCGGATCGTTGATCTTCGAGTAGACCTCCGACGCCACCAGCAGCACCTTGCGATGGATGCCGCTGGAGACGGCGGCGCAGGCCAGCGTCAAGCCGTAGACAAAACCTGAACAGCCGGCTTTGAGATCCATGCAGGCAGCAGCCGGTATCTCCAGACCAGCCTGGACAAGCGCCGCCGTAGCGGGAAAGGGATAATCAGCGGACACGGTTGCCACCAGCACCATGTCAATCTCATCCGGATCGGCCTTCGCATGTTCAAGGGCCTGCCGCCCGGCTGCAATGGCCAGGTCAGAGCAGTGCTGGTTGGGCGCTGCGACACGCCGCTGATGGATACCGGACAGGGCATGGATGTATTCAGGCAGAATACCGAAACGACGATAGAGATCATCATTGGTGATCGCCCCGTCCGGCAGACAGATACCGGTTCCCAGAATGCCTGCTCCCCTGCGGCCCGTGGTAAATCCACGCCCAACGGCCACCGTGTCTTCTCTCACGTTTTGAATCATGATTGTTTCAGACATGACCTCCTTCGCTTTATCAGGAAGCGGTCTATCTCTCGATAAAGGCCTGGATACCGCCAATGGTTGCAACCTTTGCAGCCTCTTCAAAGTCAACCTTGACTCCAAAGGTATCCTCTACCAGCACGATCAGCTCAGACTGTGCAAGAGAATCCAGGCCCAGATCTTCATTCAGGCGTGCCTCAGGCGTCAGTACCGTCTCCGACAGCCGCCCCTTGCTCACCTTCACCACCAGTTGCTTCAGTGTATCCATTGTACTCATCACCTGTCTCCTTTCGTTCCTGCAATCCACTCCTGCCGGAGTGCCAACACACTACACGTTTTTCGCGAATCAACCGGACAACTGATGTTCCCGGTTCAATGGTTTATCCGCTCCATAACAAGATCTATACAGTCTCCCACAGACCGT
>CAZOTC010000186.1:0-5524 GCA_964582605.1 uncultured Geobacter sp.
TAATGGGGGTGGTTGCCGCCAAACAGGAGGCCCAGGCCATGATGGATGAAGCAATGCTGGCACTGGAATCGCTGGGTGACGCAGCCGAACCATTACGTGAGATTGCCCGCTACATTGTTGAGAGAAAGAACTGATTACCTATGTCATTATTGAACCAGCTCAATGACCCTGCAGACTTGAAAAAACTGCCGGTTTCGGATCTTCCGAAGCTTGCCGGCGAGATCCGGCAGCTGATTATTGAAACCTGCGCCAGCAACGGCGGCCATATTGCCCCGTCGTTGGGAGTGGTGGAACTGACCATTGCCCTGCATAAAACTTTCAACTCTCCCGAAGATAAGCTGGTCTGGGATGTAGGACATCAGGCCTATGCCCACAAGATCATTTGTGGACGCCGTGACCGTTTCAAAACCTTGCGTACCCTGGATGGTATCAGCGGTTTTCCCAAGCGTTGCGAGTCCGAACATGATGTCTGGGAGGTTGGGCACTCTTCTACCTCGCTCTCGGCGGCCACCGGCTATGCTGTGGCACGGGATCTGGCAGGCAAGAATAATAAGGTGGTGGCGGTGATCGGTGATGGCTCTATGACCGGTGGGATTGCCTTTGAGGGACTGAACCATGCCGGGCACCTGAACCGTGATCTGGTGGTGGTGCTGAATGACAATGAGATGTCGATTGCCGAGAACGTGGGGGCGGTCTCAGGATTCCTCTCCCGTACCTCCAGCAGTGAGTTTATCCATAAATTCAAGCGTGAAACAGAACAGCTCATCAAACAGGCCAAAAGCGACATGGGGCACGGCGCCATCAGGCTAGCCCGTAAAATCGAAAATTCTTTCAAGGGGCTGTTTACCCCGGCTATGCTGTTTCAGGCCTTTGGTTTTGAATATATCGGTCCGATTGACGGGCATGATCTGCCGCTGCTGCTGGAAACAATGGAGCGTGTCAGGAAATTGGACAATGCCGTGCTGATTCATGTACTGACTACCAAGGGAAAGGGCTACAAGCCGGCAGAACAGAATCCTTCCCTTTTCCATGGCGTTGGTCCGTTTGAGATTGAAACCGGCAAGGTTCTGAAAGGGAAGGGGGGAGCTGCCTCCTATACCGCCATCTTCGGCAACACCCTGGCACGGCTGGCAGAAGAGGATGAACGTGTTGTGGCCATTACGGCTGCCATGCCTGACGGCACCGGACTGACCAACTTTGCAAAACAACATCCCGAGCGGTTTTTTGATGTGGGCATTGCCGAGCAGCATGGTGCCACTTTTGCCGCCGGTCTGGCCTGCAACGGCAAAAAGCCGGTCTTTGCGGTCTACTCAACCTTCCTGCAGCGGGCTTATGATCAGGTGCTGCATGATGTCTGTATCCAGAATCTGCCGGTGGTGTTCGCCCTTGACCGGGGCGGAGTGGTAGGCAATGACGGCCCCACCCATCATGGTGTCTTTGATCTCTCCTACCTGCGTCATATTCCCAATATGACTCTGATGGCCCCCAAAGATGAAAATGAGCTGCAGCACATGCTCAAGACCGCCTTGGCTCATAACAGTCCGATAGCCTTGCGCTATCCTCGTGGCAACGGCTATGGTGTGCCCCTGGATCAGGATCTGAAACCGCTGACGATCGGCAAGGCCGAGCTGCTGCGTGATGGTGCTGATGGTGTCCTGGTTGCCTTGGGTTCCATGGTCTATCCTGCTTTGGATGCTGCTGCACTCCTTGCTGCAGAAGGTCTTGATTTAAGTGTGATTAATGCCCGTTTTGTTAAGCCGCTTGATGCTGAACTGCTGCTTCAGCTGGTCAAGCGTTTTGGCAGGCTGGTTACCCTTGAAGAAAACGCGCTGCAGGGCGGCTTTGGCACTGCTGTGCTGGAGCTTTTGGAAGAGCAGGGGATACAGGCGCAGGTGCTACGGATCGGCTACCCGGATCAGTATATTGAGCAGGGTGAGCAACATGAGCTGCGGGCCATGCATGGCCTTGACAAGGAGGGCATTGCCAAGTCCGTACGGATGTTTTTCACGCTAACCTGATCAATCATGACCTTTGCAGAGCATTCGAATGCAGCAGGTATCATCATGAACTAAATCCAGTCCTATTGCTTCTCATTCTCTCCAGAAGAGTTCTACCGACAAATTCCTGGACAGCATGTGCGACTCAAGTTTTCGGTGCTTTTGTCTGGGCTGGCCGGATTGAAGAAAAGTGATGATTTTACCTTGCTATTGTTCAGTCTTGTGTGTTATAAGTTTTTTCTTTCGGAGCGTAGCGCAGCCTGGTAGCGCACCTGCCTTGGGAGCAGGGGGTCGAACGTTCGAATCGTTTCGCTCCGACCAATAAAAACAACGGCTTACAGATTTTGTCTGTAGGCCGTTTTGTTTTATGGTGTAGTAAATGGTGTAATAAAATCTATGCGCAAAAAATAAGAGGTTTGCCCCCTCCCTGACGTTAGGTCAGGCTTGACTTATTGACTTTCAGGTAACTAGCAAAAAGACAGGCCTGACCCCATAGACTCTCCAGGGCGGAGTGTGCGGTATGAATTGGCACCTTTGAGGATGTAAGCGTACAGCAAACTATGGTGGCAAGATCGAAGTAAGGAAGAAACCATGAATGTTTCACACGAAGGTAAGAAGGAAGCACAGGCATGAGCGAAAAACCCTCTGGCGAAATTATCCTCTATCCGAGCAGCAACGGTGAACCAACCATTGAGGTTCGCCTTGATGGAGACACCGTCTGGCTGAGCCAGGACCAGATGGCACTCTTATTCGGGAAAGCCAAATCAACCATCAACGAGCACATCAAAAATATTTTTGCTGAAGGTGAGCTGATTGCGGAGCAGGTAATGAGAAAATTCGGAATTTCCGAATTTTCTACCAAGCCGACCAATTTCTATAACCTAGATGTAATTATTTCAGTCGGTTATCGGGTGAAGTCACAGCAAGGCACTCAGTTTCGTATCTGGGCCACCGAGCGTCTGAGGGAATATCTGGTCAAGGGCTTCACCATGGACGATGCCCGCCTGAAAAACCTGGGCGGCGGCGCCTACTGGAAAGAGCTGCTGGAACGTATCCGCGACATCCGCTCCAGCGAAAAGGTGCTCTACCGGCAGATACTGGATCTCTACGCCACCAGCGTGGACTACAACCCCAAGAGCGATGAAGCCGCACTGTTCTTCAAGACCGTACAGAACAAACTACACTACGCTGCCCACGGCCAGACCGCCGCAGAGGTGATTGCCAGTCGCGCCGACGCTGGCAAGCCCTTCATGGGGTTGCTGTCGTTTAGTGGCAACCAGCCCACCAAGGCGGAAATTTTCATTGCCAAGAACTACCTCGACGAAAAAGAACTCAAGCGCCTTAATACGCTGGTATCGGCCTACTTCGATGCCGCCGAGTTCCGCGCCCTGAACCATGAGCCCACCTACATGAGAGACTGGCTGGCGCATCTGGATCGGTTGATCGTGGCTATGGAGGCCAAAACACTTGAAGGTGCTGGCAGCGTCAGCAATCCGCAAGCCATCAAGAAAGCTGAAGCCGAATACACCAAATACCGCGCACAGCTTGCAGTCGAGCCGTCAGAGGTGGAAAAGGCGTATCTTGAAAATGTGAAATCCGTGCAGCGCAAGATTGAAGGAAAGAAAAAACCATGAGCCGGGTCCGTGGTAGAAATGCTGTTAAGACCGGGGAGGATCCTGCTTTTTTGCTCTGCCAGTGCCATAACTGATCTGCGACCAAGGCCACACTGCACGTTGGTTTTGTTTTTTATGTAATCATAGGGCGATGTCAGCTTTAACTGTCCCCCTAAGAGTTTTGTTTTCAGAGCATCCAAGATATGTTTTGACTAAAAATCAACATTTAAGTAATGTATACTTTACTTAAAATGCTTTTTTAGGACATTTAACATGATCGCGACATCATCAGAGCTGATTACCGTATTGCGTCAGTATAACCCCTGGTGGCGCAACGCTTCGGCTTCAGATCTACCAAGCTGGAGACGGCGAGCCTTCCACGACATACTTACCTGGATGCAGGAGCCACCAGCGCCACGGGCACTCTTGCTGTCCGGCGCACGGCAGGTTGGCAAGACCACGCTCTTTCTACAGGTAATCCAGGAGCTGATTGACAACGGCGTTCCCCCCACCAAGATACTCTATGCCACCTTTGACCACCCCTTGCTCAAGCTGTTGGGTCTGGATGGCCTGATCAAACTATGGCGTGAATTTGAGCCGGAAAGTGACGGCATAGAATACCTTTTTCTTGATGAAATCCAGACAGTACGTGATTGGCAGACCTGGCTGAAGTTACAGGTTGATTTTGAGAAAAAGCGCCGGATAGCCGTAACCGGTTCAGCCACCCCGCTGGTGACAGAAGGGCAGGAATCCGGTGTCGGTCGCTGGCATACCCTTCGTTTATCCACCCTTTCGTTCTTTGAGTATCTGCAACTGAAGCAGATAAATATCCCACCGTTGCCGGAGATAAACTCACTTGCCCGTCTCTTTGACTGGACACCGGCACAATTTGCCACCGTCTCAGCAGACGCTGCGCCGCTCGTCGCACATTTTCATGAATACCTGCTGCGGGGCGGTTTTCCACAAAGTGTGGTAATGGGCAGCGTAACCGCTGCACAGAAACTGTTGCGAGAAGACATTGTCGATAAGGTACTGAAACGGGATATGACGGCGCTTTTCGGGGTGCGGCATATTCTGGAGCTTGAACAGGTCTTTCTCTACCTCTGCCTGCATGGCGGTGGCATTCTGGATATGCAGACCTTATGCGGCGATCTGGAACTCAAAAAACCAACCGTGAACAACTTTATCAACCTGTTGGAGGCAACCCACCTGATCTACAAATTGCCGCCGTTCGGTTATGGCAAAGAGATCCTGCGTGCCCGGTACAAAGTATATCTGGCTGATGCTGCCATTTCACCGTCGGTGTTGCTTAAGGGAAATTCACTTCTGGAAGACCCGATAGCACTGGGGATTGCAGTTGAAACCGCTTTCTTCAAGCATGTTTTTGCCCGATACTACTCGCGCAGTGCAGGTTTTTCCTACTGGCGCGGAAAAAGCGACCGTGAAGTAGACATTGTTGCCGAGGTTGAAGGTCGATTAATACCGTTTGAGGTAAAATACCGTTCACAGCATACCGGCGCCGGTGAATTGAAGGGACTGACCGAGTTTTGTGAAACCCGCCAGGCACCACGCGGCTATGTTATTACCAGAGAAATGCAGGACTTCTCCATCCTCACACTGGAAAAGGAAGTGAATACCAGGACCGGCAAAGCGCCAATCCGTATAGCCAAGATACCAGCGCCGCTGGCCTGTTACTGGCTGGGCAAGACTGAACTGGATGAACTGCCGGGAGAATAGCAAAACCGTAACGCCGGGGAACAGATTGGGGCAGGCTTGACTTATTGGCTTTCAGGCAAATAGCAAAAAGGCAAGCCTGACCCCATAGACTTTCCAAAACTGAACTGACCTGGGAAAACCCTCAGGGATATTGCCGACCAGTTGCGCGGCGCGATGAGTACCGCCGGGTTCCACGCG
>CAZOTC010000187.1:0-5523 GCA_964582605.1 uncultured Geobacter sp.
AGTGAATTCGTAGCAACCTAGAAAATCAGACCGTGGATACCCGCTCACCCAGGCCAAAGACGGAACCGAACGAGTTACTTTCCTGCATGATCTTGTCTTGCAGCTTCATCAGACCATACAGAAGAGCCTCGGGGCGGGGCGGACAGCCAGGAATGTAGACATCAACCGGTAGCGCCTCATCAATTCCCTGCACAACGCTATAGGTATCAAAGACACCGCCAGAACAAGCGCAGGCCCCCATGGCAACTACCCACTTAGGCTCGGGCATCTGCTCGTATACGGTCTGAATAACCGGCAGCATTTTTTTGGTTACCGTACCGGCAATGATAATACAGTCAGCCTGACGTGGCGACGCACGGAATATGATACCGAAACGGTCAAGGTCATTGTGCGAGGCACCAGTCGCCATCATCTCGATGGCGCAGCAGGCCAGACCGAAGGTCATCGGCCAGATGGATGATTTCCTGACCCAGTTGACCAGCTTGTCAAGTGACGTAACAGTAACGTTACCACCGAGGGGCTGATTTACTCCCATTCCAGTGCTCCTTTTTTCCATACATAGATATACCCGACAAACAGGATCACAACAAAGAGCCCCATCTCTACCAATCCGAACAGCCCGAGTTTTTTGTACAGAATTGCCCAGGGATAGAGAAAGACTGCTTCAATATCGAACAGAATAAACAGCATTGCGATCAGGTAAAATTTGATCGGGAACCGCTCATGGGCTGTTCCGACCGGCTCGCAACCGCACTCATAAGGCGCCATCTTGACTTTTGAGTACTTCTTCTGGCCAATCAGCGACGAGAACACTACTGAACCCAGCCCGAAGGCTATTGCTATGAGTATCAGCAGTATAATAGGCAGATAGGTACCAAGCATTCGCTATTTCCTCCCTAATCCATCAATTCGACTACATTAGACGTATACTGTATACAAAACGCAGCAAACCTATTTCATTTGGACACTGATTGTCAAGTTTTTTTTCCCTTTTTTTTTAATCGTTATTAATTTAACCGACTCACCCCACTTCAGAACAATTCATAATAATTATAGCTACATCTGATGGCACCATCGCATACTCCGACTAAATATCCGTCGTCTACTGAACTTGAATTGACAACCATCAGACACTGAATGTAAAAGACATCTTTGCTATTTACCAAAGGAGATACCAACCATGATTCATTCTCGTTCCCACATACTGTTTGAGCAGGCGCGACAGGTCATTCCCGGCGGAGTCAACAGCCCTGTCCGGGCTTTCAAGTCAGTTGGTTCAACCCCCCTTTTCATCCATAAGTCAGCCGGCTCCAGGATCATTGACGAAGACAATAACAGCTTCATTGATTATGTCGGCTCCTGGGGGCCGATGATTCTTGGTCATTGCCATCCTTCCGTTGTCGAAGCCGTCAAAAAGTGCATGGAGAACGGTTCAAGCTTCGGCGCACCTACCGAACTTGAGATTACACTGGCTCAGATGGTGATTGATGCGGTTCCTTCAATCGAGATGGTGCGTATGGTCAGTTCCGGCACTGAAGCCACAATGAGCGCTATCCGCTTGGCTCGCGGCTACACCGGACGAGACAAGATTCTCAAATTTTCAGGCTGTTACCACGGGCACGCAGACGCTTTGCTGGTCAAGGCAGGCTCGGGTGCCGCCACGTTCGGTGTGCCCGACTCCCCTGGCGTTCCTGCTGATTTTGCGAAGCACACGCTGACTGCCGCGTACAACTCAATTGAGTCTGTCAAGTCACTGGCGGCTGACAACAAAGACCAGATCGCCTGTATAATTCTTGAACCGGTTGCTGGCAACATGGGCACGGTACCGCCACGTCCCGGTTTTCTTGAGGGATTGCGGGAACTCTGCACGAATGAGGGCATACTCCTGATTTTTGACGAAGTCATGTCCGGCTTCCGTGTCGCGTATGGTGGTGCTCAGGCCCTGTATGGCGTGACTCCCGACATGACCACTCTGGGAAAAATTATCGGTGGCGGACTGCCGGTTGGCGCCTTTGGAGGTAAAAAGGAGATCATGGAAAAGCTCTCTCCTTCCGGAGGAGTCTACCAGGCCGGAACACTCTCCGGCAACCCCCTGGCTATGACCGCCGGTATCGAAACCCTCAAGCTGCTGCAACAGCCTGACTTCTATCAGCAACTTGAGAACAAGAGCAGTCTTCTGGCAGAAGGCATTGCCAAAGCAGCATCTGATGCGGGTTATCCGATATACGCAACCCGGGTCGGCAGCATGTTTTGTGCTTTCTTTACAGCAGGCGAAGTGCATGACTGGTCTACAGCAAGCTCCTGCGACACCAAGGCCTTTGCACGCTATTTCAATGCCATGCTCAATGAAGGGATCTATCTGGCACCTTCCCAGTTCGAAACCGCTTTTATGTCTGCTGCCCACAGTGAGCAGGATATTGAAGCGACCATAGCAGCCGCTGCTAAATGTTTTAAACTGATCGCCTGATCACGATGAAGGTTGACAGCTATCGCGCCCTGTGCTATTAGAAACAGGTTTTTGTATACAATTTTACTTGGTCGGGGTGAGAAGTGAGCGATTTCCGTGATCTTTTTCGCAATCTGGCCATGGTTTCCAGCATGGGCATTTCTGTCGTGCTGGCAATCGGAATCGGTGTCTGGTTTGGCCTGACACTGGATCGCTGGTTAAACACAAAGCCCGTTTTCTTCTGGATCTTTACACTGATCGGTATCGCAGCCGGGTTTAAAAATGTCTATATCATTACCCGCCGCGAGATCGGCAAACTTGACCATGATCCGGATCAACGAGGATAATCTGCTTACCGCTGTGGTGGTAGGGAGTACGATCATTGCCGCACTCCTGACCGTGGCAGCAATCGCTCTTTTCAGCTGGCAAACTGGTTGCGGTGTTGCTGCCGGTGCCGGAATTGCAATTATCAATTTCATCTGGCAGCGCAGCATCATGCAGCGTGTGCTGACCCTGCAGTTCAGCAGACCGGCAGCCTATGTATCGGTTCGTTACCTGCTTCGGCTTACGCTAACCGCAATCGTGCTGTATTTTATCCTTACGTCAGGTTTTTTTACTGTTTCCGGCCTGCTGGTCGGACTTTCAGTTGTTGTGCTGATGATCATACTCTGTACCGTCTACTTTTCGATTCAACATAAAGGAGATTGACCATGGTCCACCCCCTGTTATTCCTTCAATTTCTCAGCACCAAGCTTCAGGCGCTCCTGCATATCGGTGATGCTGCTGCCAGTGCCATTGTGTATACTTGGCTGGTGATCATACTGCTCTTCGTAGTCTCAAAACTGGCTACCGGCTCCATGAGCATGGTACCCAGCGGCGTGCAGAATTTTATGGAAGTTGTGATCGACGGTGTTGAGAATATGGTCGTAGAGACTATGGGCGAGCATGGACGTCCCTATTTTCCCCTGATTGCAACTTTGGCGCTCTTTATTCTGGTCTCAAACCTGATCGGCCTGATTCCCGGTTTCTTTCCTCCGACCGCCAACATCAACACCACTGCCGCCTGCGCTGTGATTGTGTTTCTCTCTACCCACGTCGTCGGCATCAAACATCATGGTTTTCATTACCTCAAACATTTTATGGGACCGATCTGGTGGCTGGCACCGATCATGTTCTTTATTGAAGTCATCGGCCATCTCTCGCGTCCGGTTTCGCTTACCCTGCGTCTGTTCGGCAACATGAACGGTCACGAGCTTGTTCTGATGATCTTCTTTGGTCTGGCACCGTTCTTGGTACCCCTGCCGATGATGCTGATGGGTGTTCTGGTTTCCTTCATTCAGGCCTTCGTCTTCATGTTGCTGGCTATGATCTATATCCACGGTTCCCTTGAGGAAGCTCACTAATAGTTCTTTATTTAACTCCTATACTGTTTAGGAGCAAACACACCACATGGAGGTAGTAACAATGGGTTTTTTTGAAATGTGTATTCTGGCAGCAGGCATCGGTATGGCACTTGGTACGATCGGTACCGGTCTCGGTCAGGGCTTCGCAGTAAGCCGCGCCTGTGAAGGCGTTTCCCGTAACCCCGGCGCATCCGGCAAGATTCTGACCACCATGATGATCGGTCTGGCCATGATCGAGTCTCTGGCTATTTACGCTCTGGTTGTTTCTCTGATCATCCTTTACGCAAACCCCTATAAGGACATTGCGGTAAAGGCACTTGAAACCGTAGCTAAGTAGGTTTCACAGGTTTAAAAACCTGTAAACAAAAAGGCGGCCGAATTTCGGTCGCCTTTTTGTTTACACAAACTTTATAGCTAGTTCGGGTTGTCCGCCAGTCTGACAGACACCTCCTCAGACAGCTCGCTTTCTGCAACCAGACCGTCGCTATACCGTACCAGCATTCTGGCGGCATAGCGATAGTCTGTTTCTCTCTGCATTGCCTGATCTTCAAATCTTCTGAGCGTGCTTGACAGCGTTGCAACCAGAGTGAACTCCGCCGCTGGACCATCAGCACGATAGAGTCGAAAACCGACTAGTTGCATATCCTCTGGCGGTGTGCCTTCAAGCTCAACAACCAATATCCCGCCAAACAATGCCTGGGCCCTAACACGAGGAGCCGGGGGGTGCGGCTGGAGACCGGTGACCGCAGTTGTTGCACTGCTGCCTGTTACTCCGCCTTTCTGAACTGCTTGCAGGCGGTATTGATATCGTTCGCCGACTCTGACATCACGATCTGTCCAGCTAATCCGGTTTCCCTGACGCTGAGCAGGTGCAGGATACGCCGGATCTATCTTCAACAGCTCCTGATACTGGTCCTGGCAACTGACGCAATCACCATTTTGACTCACTCGCCTTGCAAGCAGTACCGCTTCAAGTGCATCCAACCGGCGCCCCGCAAGATCCTTTTCAGGCAGATCAAAACCAAGTCGCAAGGTAGAACCGCTTTGTTCAACCGTCAATTTCTGTGGTGGCTGGGCAACCAGCAGGTCAGGGTAAAGCAGCGGTCCTTTTTTGCCACACCCCGAGATCATCACCATTGCTGATGCAGTCAACAGGACCGCGTTCGTAATCTTCATCGCTACTTGCCGTCCCTGCAACGCATAATTTCAGTCTCAACCCGATTACGGGCCGTGCCGCCGATCACGTTGCGGGCATTGACACTGGCCTCTACCGTAATTACGGCAAAGATATCTTCTGCAAAGTGGGGCGAGAACAGCTGCCATTCAGCCAGTGTCAGCTCTTCAAGATTCATTTCATTCTCCACACAGTAGGCCACTGCCTTGCCGACCGCCTCGTGTGCATCACGGAACGGCAGACCTTTCCGCACCAGATAATCAGCTACATCGGTGGCTGTAGAGAAGCCCTGGCCGGCAGCCCGCTCCATAGAGAGTGCATTCACCCGCATCTCACGAATCATGTCGGCAAAGATTTTGAGCGAACCTTTCACTGTGTCAATCGTGTCAAACAGCGGCTCCTTGTCTTCCTGCATGTCTTTATTGTAGGCCAAGGGTAAGGCCTTCATCACCGTTAATAAGGCCATCAGATTGCCATAGACGCGGCCGGTCTTACCCCGT
>CAZOTC010000188.1:0-5458 GCA_964582605.1 uncultured Geobacter sp.
CGCCGCAGACCAGGATCAGTCCGGTGGTCAGCCTGGCCAGTTCCAGCCAGTCCTTGATGGCGGTAATCCCGATCTCCTCAACGCCGATCATCATCTTTTCCTTGTCCAGGATCCGGATGGTGGCCTTTTCGCCATAGGTGGAGGGGATGGTGGAAACCCGGAAGTCAACGTTGCGGCCACGGTAGTTGATGGAGAAGGAACCGTCCTGGGGCACCATCTTGTCGGAGACGTTCATGCCGGACATATCCTTGATCCGGGAGAAGATCTTGTTGACCAGGGTGTCGGGCAGCACCTTGACCACATGCAGGATGCCGTCGATCCGGCAGCGGACATGCAGGGATTTTTCCTGTGTCTCCAGATGGATGTCGGAGGCCCCGTCTTCCAAGGCGTCGTGAATGATGCCGATCAGCTGTTTGTTGATGTCGGTGTCGTCCTGACCCCGCCTGCCGGCGGCGATGGTGCGGGCAAGCTCGGCCAGATGCTCGGTGATGATGGTGTGACGGATCGGCACCAGGGTCAGGGTCATCGAGAGGTCAAGCAGCTTGCCGATCTCCTCCAGCACCTCGTGGGGGCGGGGATGCAGGGTGGCCAGATACAGGGTGTTGCCGGTGTCTCCCAGGACCATGCATTTGTATTTCAGGAGCAGTTCAGGCGACAGTTCCACCTGCACTGAGGTCTCGCCGATCAGCGATTCCGGATTCAGGTGGGCCAGCGCCTCAACCAGGTGGCAGCGCTCAAAGAATCCGAACCGGATCAGGATCTCACCCAGCTTTTCACCGGTGATGGCCTGCTCCTGCAGGGCGACCTCAAGCTTTTGCTGGGTGATCAGTCCCTGCTGCCGCAGGTATTCGCCGACCCGTGTCCGGGTATAGGGGGTGGTGGTCTGCATGGCTAGCTGGCGCGGTTGATCCAGTAGGTAAACGACACGGTACCGGATGTGGGCATGGCATCTGTGGTGGAACCGCAGCTGGCGTTGGTGATAACCTTCATGGAAGAGGTTTTTTTCTTCAACTCGGTTGCGGTGGCGGCGATGGTATCGGTATAGGCGGCCTGGGCGCAGACATAGGTGCCGCTGGCGCTGGAACCGAGCAGGTAGCCATCAACCCATCCGGTGGCAATTGGCCGGTCAAACCCGCTATCAGCCTTGGGGGGGAAGAGGTAGACCGGCACAAAGGTGGCGTCAGTCAGGCCGGTGGGGACCGCATTTTTTTCCTGTTTATAATTGTTGAAGGCCATCTCAATGTTTGAAAAATCATTCAAAAGCTTCATGGCGGCGCTTTCTGCCTGGCGATTGCCGCTGCCGGCCCCCAGGATCCCCACCATCAAGGCGATGACAGCGCTGAGCATGATCATCACCACCAGAACCTCAAGCATGGTAAAACCGTTTCTGTTCCGCATGGCAACACCCCTGTGCATCGTGTAAGTTACTGTCTGGCAGCCTCCGGGAGACCGCCAGACAGGGTTGTAACAACTACGCTTGAGCTACTGTACAAAGACCGGGATCACAGCGGTATATGGATCCGATGAACCGTAGCACTGGATATTTTTAGTGCCGGAAATTGATGCTGGTATGGTGCCTGTTGTGTCACCCCAGGCTGCCTTGTTGATCGCCTTGCAGATATCAAGATTGATCCCGCCCAAGGTGACAACGGTATCGGTGCCTGATCCCCCAAAGGCCGTTACTCCAGTGGTGGTCCATGTATAGGGGTTGCTATTCGGAATTGGCGCCGGGGCGGTGGGGTTAACCTTCAGATACCCTTTTTCTACAAGACAGGTTGCAGCACCGGAAATGCCGGTAGGTGTTGCAGCCTCTTTGGCCTTGTAGGATTGTGCGGCCCCTTCGATGGAGCGCAGGTCATCAATCACCCGGTTGGCGGTGCTGTCAACGCTGGCGGTGGCAAAGGGGTTGCCGAAGATCCCTACCATCATGGCAATGGCCAGACCGATTAACACCAGGACAATCAACATCTCTACCAGGGTAAAACCTTTTTGATTCTGCATCGTGAACGTCTCCTTTGTTGTCTGTCTGCTGCGCATGCCGGTATCTCCTTGCAGTATGAGATTTCTGTTCAGTCTGAACAGGTGTGAAACGTCTGCGACTACACTACACTGCGGCGCTGGCGACCCAGGCCATGATCTCCTGGCGGGAGAGAAACAGTGGTGACCTGCCCTGGGGCAGGCGGGCGATCACCTCGCCGGCAAAGCGACGATGAAGGGTTAACGCCTGCTGATTCGGAATAACATCCAACAACAAGGCCAGGGCCAGTTGCTCTGTGTTCTGCTGTGGATGGTACGACGCTATGGATGGCGGTGTACTGCTGTGGTGGCAGATGTTGTCAGAATACCAGGGTGTTTCACGCATGGTCGTGTGTCTCTGAACAGCTTGTTCTAGGGGCGTTGTAATTTTTCATGCTCTGCCGGTTACCAGAATAAAGATATATTTGAATATATGAATGTCCAAAAATGACGTACTTTTATGTATACAATTACCAAAATTGAGATATTCGTTTAACCTGACTTTGCTATTCAGTCAATCAAAAAAATGGCGATATCAAAAAAGGCACGGTTGATTTATGGTGAAAAAACATCTAGTATACTCAGTATCTTTTATACCCAAGGAGGCCACTGTGAACGGAAAGGCATCCAAAATAGTTGAGCTTTTTGACACTGGTTCCCCTCGCGAGCCATATGCGGATAATGCGCCGACACTGTCCAGAAATGATGAAGAGGTTGCTTTAAGTACCCGGCAGGTGCTTGCGAGGATCAAGGAACAGCTGGGGCTTGATACGGATATTGAGCTGGCAGAGGCGATGGGGGTCGGTATCCGGCGGATACATAACTGGAAGCATCGCAACACAGTGCCGACCGAGGAAATTGTAGCCATTTGCGGTAAGGAGGGACTTGATCTTCAGTATATTCTGACCGGCCCCGGACCAAACGGACAGGGTGGTGTCAGCACACAGGCAACGACAAAATCAAGGGTATTGCATTGTTCTTTCGAACCTGATCAGGCCAATAACCCCCGTGACACCTATACGCCATCAAGATGTGGGCATCCCAGGATCCACCCTCCCTACAGGGCCTACACCCACCGGGCTGAAAATGGTGAAGTACTTACTTCATTCAGCTCACCACAAATAGTTGATGTGCTGGCGCCTGGACTCAACTGGCTGAACCACTCTCTGGGAATTGCACCGGAACATTTCCTGTTGATCAAGGTGCTGGGCGATAATATGTCCCCTTGGTTGCAGGATGGTGACCTGATCATGGTTGACACCAGTATCAAGACCACGACCGCCGGCGGCTGTCTGGTGCTGCGCTATCCTGATGGGGTACTGATGGTACGGCGGGTATTCAGAAGTCCGGAAGGCAAACTGACGGTGAAGGATGATAACGAATGCTGTCCGCCGGATATGATTGACCCCAATAATAATATGACCTATCCGATTGTGGTGGGGAGAGTGGTGCGGCGTCTGGTTCGTTAACAGGCTCTTTATAGTGCGAAAGTAGAAATAAAAAAGGGCGGCCCGGTTGGTCGCCCTTTTTGTTTACTGTTTGTCTGTGTATCGTTCAAGCACTTTTTCGATGATGTTCGTGGTTGATTTGCCGTCCACAAAGGGAATCAGCTCTACCCTACCACCGTATGACTCCACCACCTCTTTGCCCACAACTCCCTCAGGTGTGTAATCACCACCCTTTACCAGAATCTGCGGCTTCAGGGCTGTAATCAACTCCAGCGGGGTGTCCTCCTCAAACAGGCAGACATAATCAATGCAGTCCAGGGCGGCCATCAGGTGGCCCCGCTCTTCTTCATCGATTAGTGGGCGTTTGGGGCCTTTCAGGCGGCGTACCGAGGCATCACTGTTCAGGCCCAGGACCAGTAGATCTCCCAGGCGGCGTGCGGCCTGCAGGTATTTGACATGCCCGGCATGCAGCAGGTCAAAACAGCCGTTGGTAAAAACTACCCGCTTTCCTTTGGCCCGCTCTCCGGCAATGATTTCAGCCAGGACTTCGCGGTTTTTGATCTTGCTGTCACTGTCGCGATGTTCAAGGGAGACGGCAGTGATAATCTCGGCTGGGGTGACGGTGGAGGTACCCAGCTTGGCCACGGCGATTCCGGCGGCAACATTGGCCAGCCGTGCTGCCTCGGCCAGCGGCAATCCGCCAGCCAGGCCGCAGGCCAGCAGGGCCAGCACGGTGTCGCCGGCGCCGGTTACATCAAAGACCTCGCGGGCTACGGTGGGGATATGGACGGTTTCTCCTGTTCCACAGAAAAGTGACATTCCTTGTTCGCTACGGGTAATCAGCAGGTTATCAAGCTCTACCTGTGACATCAGGACTTCGGCTGCAAGGTTCAGGCTTTCCTGGTCGCAGATTGGTACGCCTGAAGCTGCCTCGGCTTCCTTGCGGTTGGGGGTCAGGCAGGTAGCGCCACGGTACTTGCGGTAGTCAGTTCCCTTGGGGTCAACCAGAACCGGGATGTGACGAGGAGTTGCAGTAGCGGTGATGGCTGCCAGAACAGCCGGTGTCAGTACTCCTTTGAGATAGTCAGACACCAGCACAACATCAAAACTGGTTATGTTCTGCTGCAGCCAATCAGCCAGGCGTTGCTCAAGCTGACAGGAAAGTGGTTCGCGGGATTCACGATCAATCCGTACTATCTGTTGGTTTGAGGCAATGACTCTGGTTTTTCTGCCGGTGCGACGGCCCGCTTCCAGGAAGATCGGGGTCGTGTCGATCCCTTGTCGGCTGAACGACTTTAGCAGTGCCCAGCCATTCTCGTCCTCTCCGATTACGGATGCCACCGTGACCTGGCAACCCAGGGCCAGCAGGTTGTTTGCCACGTTGCCAGCACCACCCAGACGCATATCTTCCCGAACCACATCCACCACCTGAACCGGTGCCTCCGGTGAGATACGGTCGGTCTTACCCCACAGGTACTCGTCCAACATCAGGTCGCCTACCACCAGGCATTTCAGACTGGTGGCTCGCTGAAACAGTGATTCAACGGTCTTTCGGTCCATGGCCTACAGTCCTCCTTCCCGGGCAAAAATACCGAACAGGCCCTGTTCGATCAGGTCGCAGAGGATGTGGATCACGGTGATGTGCCCCTCCTGTACCCGGGGGGTGTCATTGGAGGGGATGATCAGCGGGATGTCGCAGACCGCCTTGATACTGCCGCCGTCTTTGCCCAGCAAGCCAATGGTGGTGCAGCCAGCCTGGCGGGCCACTTCCAGCGCCTTCTGTACGTTGGGGGAGTTGCCGCTGGTGGAAATGCCGATTACGGCGTCACCGGGCACCGCCAGCGCCTCAATCTGACGGGAGAAGATCCGCTCATAACCGTAGTCGTTTCCGATGGCAGTTATGATGGAGGTGTCGGTTGAAAGGGCAATAGCCGGCAGGCCGGGCCGTTCAATCCTGAAGCGGCTGACAATCTCTCCGGCAAAGTGCTGGGCGT
>CAZOTC010000189.1:0-5456 GCA_964582605.1 uncultured Geobacter sp.
CAAGCGGGCTGAAGAGGTGGTCAACATGATCTTTAACTCCATGAGTGAGGCAATGGTTGCCGGTGAGCGGATCGAAATTCGCGGACTTGGCAGCTTTGTTGTTAAGGAGTACGGCGCCTATACCGGTCGTAATCCGAAAACCGGAGAGCCGATTGAAGTAAAACCGAAGAAACTGCCTTTTTTCAAGGTCGGAAAAGAGCTGAAGGAGCGTATTCTGGACGGTGAATAACCAGTATGCCCCGTCGAGTTGCGGCAATTGATTTCGGCACCAACACAGCCCGTCTGTTGATTGCCGATCTGTTTGATGACGGCAGGTTTGAGCAGATTGCCCTGCAACGTACCATTGTTCGACTGGGTGGCGGTTTCAGTCGGGAAACCGGTTTGGCTGACGATGCCGTGCAGCGGGCGCGGGCCTGTCTGCATGATTTTGCAGCAACCATCGGCAGCCATGCGGTTGATACGGTTCGTGCTGTTGCTACCAGTGCAGTGCGGGATGCGGCGAACGGTCCGGCCTTTGTTGCAGCAATGGCTGAAGAAACCGGTATTCGGCTCGGGGTTATTGATGGTCTTGTTGAAGGCTCAATTACCCTGTCAGGTGTATTGGCCGGGCTGGATCACCATCCGGAGCAGCTTTTGATGTTTGATGTAGGGGGGGGGAGCACTGAGTATACACTGGCTCGGGGTGCTCGCCCCCTTTTTGTGCAGAGTCTGCCGCTGGGGGTGGTCAGATTGACCGAAGGCAAAATTGATCCCTCCGCAATGGCAGAGAAGATAGGGAGAGAGCTGGACTTGCTTGAACAGCAGAGGGAGGCGACAGGTCTGCAGCTGTCACCTGATATGTTGCTGGTGGGAACGGCCGGTACTGCCACCACCCTGGCAGCTATTTCTCTGGGGATGGAGGAATATGACTATCGCAAGGTCAACAACCATTTGCTGACCCTTCAGGAAATCCGGCGGATCTATGATCTGCTGCTTCCGCTTTCTCCGCAGGAACGACTAACGATTGCCGGGCTGGAAAAAGGGCGTGAAGACCTGATTATTGCCGGTTGCCTGATAACCCTTATGACCATGGAACGCTTCGGGTGCAGCTGTATGAAGGTAAGTGATTACGGCTTGCTGGAAGGACTTGTCCTTGCGGATTTGTGCAATTGTTGAAACAGTTGTATAATCTGCCGTTAGAGAATGCTAAACTGTTCAAGCCGGTTTAAAACAAGACAGTCGGGGATTGCAGGCATGGACACGAACAGCCATTTGATGGGCAGACAACCGATTCTGAACGGCCTTGAAGAGGTTGTCGGGTATGAACTGCTGTTCCGGTCCTCCAGGTCGATTGCATCGGCAGATTTTCTCTGCCCGGTCAGGGCTACCTCCCGTGTTATGCTTGATATCATATCCGGCTTTGGTATTCGTGAGGTGTTGGGCGATCAGCGCGGCTACATCAATGTCGATGCCGAAATGCTGCTGAGTGATGCCATTGAGGTGCTTCCGCCTGACATGATTGGGCTTGAGCTGCTTGAAGATCTGGAAGTAACAACCGAAGTTGTCGAGCGCTGCAAGTGCCTGAAAGAGATGGGCTACCAGCTTGCATTGGACGACCATCGCTATAACGAACAGTATCACGTGCTGTATGACGGGCTGGTAGATATTATCAAGATTGACATGCTGTCCACACCGCTTGAGGAACAGTATCGTGATATCGAGCAATTCAGCCGGTTTCCGGTAAAGCTGTTGGCTGAAAAGGTTGACAGTCGCCACGTCTACCTGCGCTGCCGGAAGATGGGTTTTGAACTGTTTCAGGGCTATTTTTTCTCACGACCTTCGCTGGTCAAAAAAACCCGTCTGGCAAACTCCTCAAGCACCTTCTTTCAACTGATGCAGCAACTTTCCCAAGATGCTGATATTGATGAGATTGAACAGACCTTCAAGCATAGCCCCGCCTTGACCTACAAGCTGTTACTGCTGGTAAATTCAGTATCGTTCTCAACCCGTGAAAAGATTCGGACTGTGCGGCATGCCATTACCCAGGTAGGGCTGCAGCATTTGAAGCGGTGGGTGCAGCTGGCCATTTTTGCTGATGATGGCGGACTGGGCATGAATAATCCGCTGTTGGATATGGCTGCGGTGCGTGCTGCTTTCATGGAAGAGTTGGCCAAACTGGAACTGGACAAGACCCGGCTGCTGCGCTACGCACAACCGGATGAGTGCTTTATGCTGGGGACCTTGTCGGTGCTGAAGGATGTCTTTGATATCGGGGTGGACGAGATGAGTTCAAACCTGAATCTTTCTGATGAGCTGCTTGCTGCCCTGAATGCCCATGAAGGGGACCTTGGCACCATGCTCTGTCTGGTAGAGATGATTGAGCACCTTGATTTTGATGAAGCTGAACAGTGTCTGGCTCGTCTTGGCGTTCCGCCGCAACTGGTGGTCGATTGCCAGAAAAAGGCGTACAGCTGGCGCAACAGCCTGGGGTAAGCTGCCTACCGGTTTTGGGGTCGGCTGACACTGCTCTCTCTCACCGCTTGTGCCCGTTTGCTATAATCCTGCTGTCCGGCAGTATCCTTTTTCAGCCCGGCAAGTTCTGCCAGGGCTTCAAGGTCAGCTGCTATCTTCAACGATGCTGCCTGTTGTTTATCCAGTTCCAATGCCTCAAGCAACAGGCCTTCCGCCTTTTCAAACTGCTGTCTCCGTGCGCTGCTCAAGCCGAGTATCCGTAATGAATTTGCCCGTTCCAGCTCCATCCCGTTTGCACTGTTTAGCGACAGTGCCTGTTCTGCCTGAGCCGTTGCCTCATGAAGATCGCCCTTAAGCAGGGCGATCCTTGCCAGCAGATTCCGTCTTCGTCCCTGCAGGTTTCCCTGTTCCGTGGCAACTGCCTCTTCTGCCCAGCGTTCGGCCTGGTCAAGCCGGTTGGCAGTCAGCTCCTGTAGTGATTTTTCCTGTGCCAGGTCAGCGTACTGTGCGGTACCTCCGGCACGCTGCATTGCCTGATCAAGCAGCTGTGCTGCTGACTGCAGTCTGTTTGTGTGTCGGTCCAGTCTGGCAAGATTCAACAGGGTCGTAATCTGACCGCTCTGATCATCCAGTGCCGTGGCCATTTGCAAGGCGTCCTGCAGCAGTTTTCGGGCATCTGTTTCACGGTGCAGCTCTGCAAAGGCCAGTGCACGTTCATTCAGATCCGTTATGACCCTCTGCTTTTCATCAAGCTGGGTTGATCTGCCACCCAGGCATCCGGTCATCAGTGCGGTTGCTGCAAACATTGTCAGGCATGCAATGAATTGTTTAGTCATGACTGTCACCAGCCTTGAAATTGCGTGGTGTTGGCACATCCTTGCCGCCACCCAGCAGCCATGAGTTATTGAGGTTGTTGATCAGGCGATCCGTGTTGAAGAACAGCTCGTCCGTCCGCAAGAGCAGTCCCGGAATCAGTGGAAAGGAACGTTCTGCCAGTGTTTTGGTTTCTTTGGAAATGGCCGTTACATTTGCCATGACAGCATCGGTCTTTTCAAGCAGTGGCGGCAGTTTGTCCAGTGCTGTATTCAGTCTGGCAACATTCAGGCTGTCAATCTTGCGGGTAGTCGTATCCAGCATCACGGTCGTACGATTGCCGATCAGCTCAAGATTGCGGGTGGTTGTTTCCAGTAAGGTGTCGGCATGACTGCGTGTGCTTTCAATGTTTCTGGTCAGCAGTTCCAGGTTGTGAATGGTTTTTTTCAGGTCTCCCTGAGGATCATTGACGTAGCCGATGATATCCCTGATCTCGATCAGAACCGGTTTGACCTTCTCAGCAATTTCATCCGCCATCTCATCCAGGCCCTTGGTTTTTACATAGGTGACCGATTCACCCTCTTTCAGTTCTGGCTTGTCCAGCGAGCCGACCGCTATTTCAACAATGCTGTCACCGATCAGGCCTTCCTTGACCAGCTTGATGATGGAGTCACTGCGGATCCATTTGCTGTATTTCTTCGCTATTTCAATGGTTATATCAACCATTGCCTGCTCGTTCAGGGTCATTTCCGTGATGCGGCCGACTCTGAACCCGGAAAGTTTGACCGGCATTCCTTTGCTGAACCCCGTACCCCTGTCAACTGTGAAGACCAGGGTGTACTTTGCGCTGAAAAGATCCTTTTGAACGCCAAGCAGAATCACAATCAGGGCAACACCAGCCAGGGCCAACAGGGTGAAAAGCCCGATTTTCCGTTCAAGGTGTCTGAATCTTGGGTCCTGTTGAGCTATCATGGTCTCCTCATTACCAGAGCAGGATTCTGACGCAGGTCAATGGTCAGTGCAGGCTGCAGCTCGGTCAGCTGCAGCGAACCGGTGGTGATAAACAGTGCTGCCGGTGCATCGCTTCGTTTCAGCAGACGGGTGGCCATCTTCAGGAACCGCTCCCGCTGGCGGCCCGGCAGATCATCCAAGCATGCAGCATACAGTACCAGTCGCGGCTCAGATACTGCAGCACGGATAAAGGCAATCAGAATACGTTCAGCTGCCGACAGGTGACCGGGCAGTGACCACTGGTTCTGAAGCAGGTCCGCTTCTTCCAGCAACTGCAGAGCCAGCTCGGTTGCTGCTGGTGATACTGAACCGTTATGATACATGAGATGCAGTGTTATATTTTCCCACACTTTAAGGTTTGAGATCAAGTTTGCCCCGGGGGCTACCGCAGCTATTGCGCGACGTATCTTCATCAGTTCGCTTCGATCGATAGTGTGCAAACACTGCTCCTCAAACAGTACCGAGCCTGCATCAGGCATGGCTTCCCCAAGCAGCGTGTCAAACAGCAGAGTACTTTCCTGATCCCCTGCGGTGATCAGCACGACACAGGCCCCCGGCTCCAGCTGAAGGTTCAGCTGCTCGGTAACGCCCTGTATAACGAGGTCTTTCAGCTCATACAGTACAGGCATGGCAAGTCTCAAAAACTTCCGCTCTCTATCACGTCAGCTCTAACGGCACAGTGCACACTAATTGATTTTTGTTCATACCACACTCTTGGCCTCTGTACAAAGCGTGAAGATTCACCGGTTTGGCCAAATGAAACAAGAGTAAACGAATTGACAGAATACTGCTACAGCGTGTATAAATTACCTCTTTTACATAAGTCCCACACGATCTGGAGATAATCTGCTGATGAAAGAAATCCTGTCCGGAAACGAGGCCATTGCCCGTGGCGCCTATGAGGCCGGCTGTCTGGTGGCCAGTGCCTATCCCGGCACCCCTTCCACTGAAATCCTTGAAAATGTTGCAACCTACCAAGAGATCAACTCCTCCTGGGCCCCCAACGAGAAGGTGGCCCTTGAGGTGGCAATCGGTGCCAGCTTTGGCGGTGCCCGTGCCCTGGCCTGTATGAAGCATGTCGGTGTCAACGTGGCTGCCGACCCGCTGTTTACCGCCTCCTACACCGGTGTGAAAGGCGGTCTGGTGCTGGTTGCTGCCGATGACCCGGAGATGCACTCCTC
>CAZOTC010000190.1:0-5431 GCA_964582605.1 uncultured Geobacter sp.
GATGGCATCTGCATCCATTCCTTGTGCGGCAAGCGCTTTAGCCGTTGTGTCAAAAAGGGCCAGATAGGCCTTCATTTCCTGTAAATCCTTTTTCGTTGAAAGCGGTCCGTGGCCGGGAACAATCTGCTTAACATCCATGGTCAACAGACTATCGATGGTTTTGCCCCAGCCGGCAAGGTCACCGTCAGCCATAAAGGGATGAAAATCCGTAAACAGGATATCGCCGCTGAACAGAATTTTCTCTTGCGGCAACCAGACCACCACGCTGCCTTCAGTATGGGACGGAGCCACGCGGATCAGCTCCACGGTCTCACCTCCCAGATCAATGGTCAGCCGGTCACTGAAGTATACTGACGGCAGGACAATCGTGGTACCGGCCATATCCTCCGGCTTCAGGCCGAAGTTGTCTGCGTTTTTAAGGATTCCCTCGCCGACCTTGGCCAGCAGCTCCTTGTCGGCGCTGTGGGAGATGACCGTGGCCCCCAGTTCGGCAAAGACGCAGTTGCCAAAGGCGTGGTCAAGGTGGGTATGGGTGTTGACCACATACTTGATCGGCTTCTTGGTGATTTTGCGGATGTCGGCCAGAAAACGCTGCCCTTCCCTGGCAGAGATCAGGGTATCCACCACCAGCACCCCGTCCCGGCCGATCACGATCCCGGCATTGGCCGCAAAGCTGTGGCTTGGCGAGGCATCCTTCTCTCCCACGTATGAGTAGACGTTTTCGGACAGTCTGGTCAGGTCGGCAAAGGCGGTCTGGGCGGTCAGTAGCACCAGGGCGACAAACAACAGCAGCAGTTTCATGTTCACAGATTTCCCTCCTCTTGTGTAAAGGCCTTGATAAAGCGATATTCCTGCGTCTTACCGTCAAACCCCCAGGAATCCGCTCTGACATCATGTAGAACAATATAGCTGGCTTGGTCAAGCGGACCCAGCAATTCCTGCATGGCGCTAAAAACATGGCTGCAATAGGCGGCTTTTTCCTGTTTGGTATTGGAGCCTTCGGTAATTTTAATCTCAAGGTAAAAGCTGTGACGTCCGCTGGAGGCCAGCGACCTCCCGCCGGTAAACCAATGGCGCACAGGGATCTGTTCTACAACCACCGCGGTTACCTCTGGCTTCTTGCCCAGCAGATCTGCAGTAACCCGGGTCAGCCTGGTTGCGATAGCTTCCGCCAATGGCGCTGATGGCTCAAGAGAAATTTTGATGTTCAGGTATGGCATGGTCAGGCTCCTTTCAAGGCACGCTGGTTTGAACTGTAGATGCTGTCCCGCTCCGGTGCAGATCCTGTTGCAACGCACTCAAGCCACTCGCTGGTCGTGAGCACCGCCGCAAAGCGTGACTGCATCACCACGGTCATCACCCGATGGATCTCCTCGGCAGTGGCACTGCCTGCCCGGTTGGCATAGGCGAGCGAACCGCCGGCATCGGACAGGAACTCCACCTGAAAGCCGCGGTGCATGGCGGCAATGGCAGTGGAGAGGTCACAGTTGTGGGTCATATAGCCCACGATAGTCACGGTGGTGATCTGGCGCTCTTTCAGCCAGTTCTCAAGGTCGGTCTTGCAAAATGCCACCGGCATATCCTTCAGCACGTAATGATCCCATCCCCGTGACGTCACCACCGGATGCAGCTCTGCACCGGCTGTTCCTTCAGCCATGAACGGCGCCGAGGCAGGCAGGATGTTCTGCACCGCCACCACCGGAATGCCGGCTGCCCTGGCTGCATCCATGGCCCGGCCGATGTTGGCCAGCGATTGCTCCACCGGCGGCCAGGTGATCGGCAGCGTGCCGCCGATGTAGTCGTTCTGTACGTCAATCACGATCAGGGCCCTGCGAATAGCGGTTTGCATGATGGTCTCCTTTGCTGTCCGGCAGCATTCTTATGAACTCAGTATTTCATCATTGCACCTGACAAACCAGTGGCCCGATTGCCATAATATGGTATAATCGGGCCAAAACTATCTGGAGGCCACCATGCAGGCTGAAACCATTGCCGTCATCGCCTTTGACCGGATCAGCCCTTTTTTGCTTGCCATGCCCTGCACCGTCTTCAGGGATGACCCGGCCCGGCCGGATATGCCCCGTTTCAGGTTGCTGGTCTGTTCTGCAGAAAAGCGAAGGCTGCAGAGCAGCGCCGGTTTTGCCATAGAGACCTGTCACACCCTGCGGGATGCAGAGCAGGCGGATATCGTGATTGTGCCCAGTTGGCGTGATCCGCAGGAACTGCCGCCGCAACGGCTGTTGAACTGTCTGCGGGCGGCCCATGCACGGGGCGCATTGGTGGTGGGGCTCTGCCTGGGAACCTACGTGCTGGCTGCTGCCGGGCTGCTGGATGGACGTCCGGCAACCACCCACTGGGGCTGGACTGATGACCTGGCACAGCGCTATCCGCAGATAACCCTGCAACCGGATGTGTTGTATGTGGATGATGGGGATGTGATTACGTCAGCCGGGGTGGCTGCCGGGATTGACTGCTGTCTGCATCTGTTGCGTCGCCTGCATGGTGCTGAAGTTGCCGCCCATGTGGCCCGGCGGATGGTGGTGCCGCCCCACCGCCAGGGGGGGCAGGCTCAGTTCATTGAGCTGCCGCTTAACAAGAGTGCGGCAGAGGACCGCTTTGGACAACAGCTTGCGTGGGTCCAGCGCCATCTCGAGCAGCCCCATTCGCTGGACAGCCTTGCCGAGCGTTTCTGCATGAGCCGCCGCACCTTTACCCGGCGCTTCCGGCAGGTGACCGGCAGCACCGTGGGGGCCTGGCTGCTGAACCAGCGCCTGGCCTTTGCCCAACGGCTGCTGGAAACCACGGCCAAACCGATTGATCAGGTTGCCCAGGAAGCGGGCTTTGGTTCTGAAGTGGCCCTGCGGCAGCAGTTCAACAAGGTGCTGAAGACCACGCCGTCACGCTACCGCAGGGAATTTCGGGGGAGCAGGGGGCTGGACGGCTAGCGGTTGCTCCGCTGCTCGTAAAAGGCCTTTTCAAAGGTTGTGACCGTGGTCAGATCTTCGAGGCGGCTGATGGTGACAATCACGGGACGGCCGGTATCATCATCCTTCCCTTCCAGACGCAGGTAGTCACCCTTTTCTTCCAGCGCCCTGAAGCCGTGTTGCTTCAGTCTTGCCAGCGTTGCTGCAGCCGTGTTTCCCTTGAAAATCAGTGCAGTGCCTGCCAGGGCACGCTCATGCTCATAGAGCAGCCCGACACTCAGCAGGGGGGCTGCGTCGTGTATCTGGTACAGCTCAACCGCAAGTCCTTCCAGATCGGTCACCTTGTCAGGCGCCCCCAGGATGGCGACCACCTCTGACTTGGGCATCAGCACGCTGGTCCGGTCCAGCCTGGCAAGTTCAATGGCAAAGGAGGCGGTTGTGCCGATAAGCAACACCAGGCCGGAAAAGAGTAGGGTTAGAAAGGCTTTCATGGGGATCTCCCTCTGTGGTTGTCAGGTGTTCTTACTGATACGGAAAATTACTGGAAAAGGGTGTCAAGGACACCGATCAGACCGGCCGGATTAACCTTGACCCCGACCGAGGTGGTGGTCTTTTCCTGTACGCGGGTGCCGTCGGAGGTGACGTAGTTGCGTGACGATGTTGAGGAGCTCTCTTTACCGATCGGTGCAGTTTGTGAGAGGGCCGCACCGGCTCCCATCTTGAGCAGCTCTTTGGTCATCTCACCCTGATCCATGGCAGCGCTATTGTCTGGTCCGGGATAGGCTGTTACGGCAGCCGGTGTCGTAACAGCAGCGCCAGCACCGGACAGCGGCATCAGACTGACGGAAACCGCCGGTGGAGTAAGAATATAGGCCTCGCCGGTCTCCTCCTGGTTTGATATGGAGTTCATGCCGCTGCCCATCCCCATTGAGGCGTTTTTGAAGAACAGGCCCGAGTTGATGCCGGACTGGATCGCCTTGAGATAGACCCGTTCCTTTTGATACTGATTCGTAATGACCACATCCGCCTGACGGTAGTTCTCTTTGACCAGCGTCAGGATATGGCTGCGGTTTCGTTCGAGGGAGACCCGCGTCGGTGTCACCCCGGCGAACTGTCCGTCGGCATAGATCCGGGCACCGACCGGGTTGGTTGATACCGGGATATCCTGCTTCAGAACCGGCATGCTGCAGCCTGCTGCAAAGATACTCAGCAGTGAGCCGAGCAACAGCATTAAAAGGTGTCTCATTGTTCTGGTCATGGCGTTCTCCCTTGGAAAAAGCTGATGTGACCGTACGATTATAGCGTGCTTACAGCTGCAGACAAGCGATGCTGCTGAATCAGACCGCTGTCGTACAGAGGCATGGAGTTGCAGTGCGTTTCGCCGCAGAACGGACGGCGTTAAAACCTGAACCCCAGGCGGGCATAGTAATAGGCACCGTTGTAGCCGATGGGAGAATACTGGGAGTACTGGATGATTTTTCCGGCACCGATCACGCTGTCACTGGTCTGGCCCCAGGTGTCCGGCATGGCGTCAAGGATGTTTTCACCGCCCACCGTAATGTTGACGTTCTTCATCAGGTGCCAGGTGAACTCCAGATCAACGGTCCAGAGGGCTGAGAAATCTACCTTGTCATAGCCGCTGGTGCTGCTGTAACTGCCGAAACGGTTCAGGTTGAACACCGCATCAAACAGGCGTGACTCATACTTGGTCCAGAGCTTGAAACTGTCGACCGGCTGTCCGTTCTCAATGGTGACGCGGGTATTGGGGTCAAGCACCAGGCTGGTCATATCCACCCCCAATATCGATGGCGCCGCGTTGACCTTGGTGATTTTGGTTTCGCTGCGGTTGTAGGCGCCGGTCAGCTTGAGCCGGGAACTGCTGTCAAGGGTATGGGTGTAGTTCAGCCGCAGATCAAAGCCGTTGGTACGGGTGCCGATGGCATTGGTAAAATAGACCGCACCGTCGATATTGTTGCTGCTCAGAATGGCGGCGGCTTGTGGGCTCAGACCGCTGAGATTCCATGCGGCGATGTAACCGGTCGGCATGATCCGGTCATCAATCCAGGTTATGAAGTAGTCGGCACTGACCGAAAAGTTGGAACGGGGCTGGTAGACGACACCGGAGGTGAAATGCAGCGATTTTTCCGGTTTGAGATCGGTTGCCCCCAGTGCCCGGGCAACGGGGTGGTTGACGTTGAAGTAGCCCCAACGATCTATCTCTGCGCCGTTTCTGACCATGGCTGTTGAGCTGTAGTTGGATTGGGTCAGTGATGGTGCCCTGAAGCCGGTGCTGGCACTGGTACGCAGCAGCAGATCCTCTGTCGGGCGGATCCGCAGGGCCAGCTTGCCATCGATAGTGGAGCCGAAGTCGCTGTACTGTTCATAACGCAGGGCGCCGTCGACAGTCATCCAGGGGAACAGGGCGTACTTCGCGTCAAGGTAGGCGGCAAAGCTGTCCCGTTTTGCAGTAACCCGGTTTTCCGGCATAAAGCCGCCAAAGCCCTGTG
>CAZOTC010000191.1:0-5421 GCA_964582605.1 uncultured Geobacter sp.
GGGGCATCTGGATCGAGATAACCACCCTGGTCATACCGGGTGAAAATGATGATGCAGAACAATTAAACGGCATTGCCCGTTTTATTGCCGATGAGCTGGGAACCGATACCCCCTGGCATGTTTCACGTTTTTTCCCACGTCATTTGATGCAGGATCACCCCCCTACCCCTTTACAGTCACTGGAGCGAGCAGTTGAAGCAGGAGAAAAAGCCGGTCTGCGATATATCTACGAAGGCAATGTTGCTTCCGGGCGGGAACAGACCCTCTGCCCTTTCTGTGGAGCGGTTGTAGTCCGGCGCAACGGTTATACAATCTCTCAAATTAACCTGAAAGATGGCAGTTGTGGCAATTGCGGCAAACCGATTGCTGGAATCTGGGGGTAAAGAAGCAGGTCAAAGTTAGGCCTAAGGTTAAGGAGAGTCCATGTTTGAAGCAATCTACAACAAACCCGTTAACAAAGATGATGAACTGCCGTTTCAGTTGCCTGAGTGGATAGCCACAGCTCCGTTTGAGGAATTTCTCGGAATGACCATTGAGAAGGCTTTTAACGGCAGGGCAATCCTGACCATGCCGTTCAAGGCAGCTCTCTGCCAAGGAAAAGGGTTAATGCATGGAGGCGCTGTGACTGCACTGGCGGATACCGCTTTGGCCATGGCAATCAAGAGTCTGCTGCCGGAAGACACAGATTTTGTAACCATCCGGATGGGACTTGAGTTCCACGCCCCGATACGCTGGGGGCTCGTTCGCGCCGAAGCAAAGGTCATACAGCAGGATGATAGAACTATTGAAGGGGTAACAGAAATACTCACGGAGGAAGGGATCAAGGCAGCCACCTTCAAGGCAGCGTTCAGGATCAGGAAAACCAGAACAATCAGCTGATTCCCAGCCGCTTCATCTTCTCCACCAAGGTAGTACGATTCAGTCCCAGCAGGGCTGCTGCACGGGCCTTTACATTGCCGGACATCTGTAACGCCTTGGTGATCATCTTGCGTTCAAGCTCTTCAATAGCTGCCGGCATGTCAATACCTTCCGGAGATAAATCAAGACAGACTCCTTTAGGACGAACTGATGCTTCAGCAATTTCAGACGGCAGATCATCCGGCCCGATGGCGTCCAGCTCTGTCAAGGCCACCAATCGCTCCACCACGTTTTCCAGCTCACGCACATTGCCGGGCCAGCGGTAACGCTCAAGGGCATCCAGTGCCGTCTTGCTCAGTGTCATCAACGGGCGTCCCATCAGGTGGCAGAACTTGTCAAGAAAGTGGCTCACCAGAGGCAAAAGATCCTCACGGCGCTCCCGCAACGGAGGCAACTGTAAAGGGATTACATTCAGACGATAGAAGAGATCTTCGCGAAAACTGCCCTGTCTGACCTGTTCTTCCAGATCGGCATTGGTAGCAGAAATGACCCGTACATCCAGCTTGATCGGCTTGGTGGAACCAACCCGTTCCACCTCCTGTTCCTGCAGGATTCTTAACAGTTTGGATTGCAGATGCATCGGCATGGTACCGATCTCATCAAGAAAAATGGTGCCGTGATTGGCTGCCTCAAACTTGCCTACCTTGTCGCGTACGGCTCCGGTAAAGGCCCCTCGTACATAGCCGAACAGCTCGCTTTCCAGCAAGGCTTCCGGGATAGCACCGCAGTTGACCGCCACAAAAGCATGCCCCTTACGGCGACCGTTGTGATGCAAGGCCCGTGCAACCAGCTCTTTACCGGTACCGGACTCGCCGGTAACCAGAACCGTTGAGTCTGTTTTGGCTATCCGCTGCATCCGTTCAAAGACCCGCTGCATGGCTGAAGAGCTGCCAATAATGCTGCTGAACTGGAAACGATCCTGCAGCTGTTTACGCAAATAAACGTTTTCGGACAACAGCCGTTGCTTCTCAAGGGCCTTGGCAATAACGATTTTCAGTTCTTCAAAGTTAACCGGCTTGGTTATGTAGTCAAAGGCCCCTTCCTTCATAGCCTGCACTGCCGACTCAGCCGAGGCATGACCGGTAATGACCACCACCTCCATTGCCGGAGCTATCTGGCGGATTTCCCGTAAGATTTCAATTCCGCTTCTATCCGGCAGAAACAGATCGACCAATGCAAGATCAACCTGTTCTTCACGCACAAAACCTATCCCCTGGACACCTGTTTCAGCTGAAAGTGTTGCGAAACCGGCCTTTTTCAGGAGCAGTTCCATAACCTGACGACCCGGTTCATCATCATCTATAACAAGTATCCGTGTTTTGTCATTCATAGAGTGCCCGCCGGTAAAATTAGGTGAAGGCACTATGGCATACTCCTTCAACCTGCTGCAATGATTTCATACTTTACCAAACATGTTTTTATGCTACTGTAAAACAGATTACAGGGGGTAATCATGGCAGATTCAGCACAAAACAATCAGGAAAGTAAACCGGATGGACAGCGTTTTTATCACGCCCAGACCGGTTTTCAACTGATCCTCAGCCTCTCAAAGGATGAGATGGAATGCCGTGCCCACCTTGAAGTCAAGGCAGACGGATCACCTCCCTCCCTTGATGAACTGAAGGGATATCTGGCAGGCGATGGCATTGTCACCGGGATTGATGAAAATGAACTGGCACTCCTGCTTAACGAAGCAGTGCCCGGTAAGAGTGCCAACGCAGTTGTGGCACATGGAATCATGCCTGTACGTGGTGAAGACGGCATACTTGCATACAGCTTTACCTCACTTGAACCGCCTCCTGTTCAGGATACCTCAGACAGTCCCGATGATGAAAAACAACAGATTGACTTCAGGGTGGTGCAGCAGTTTATCAATGTCGAACCAGATCAGGAAATCGGTCGAATACTGCCGCCTACTGCCGGCACACCCGGAAAAACCGTACGCGGCAAGCCGTTGCCTGCAGAGCCGGGCACACCACTGGTATTAAAACTTGGCCAGAATGTTCGTTGCGGTGGAGATGCAGGAGATATTCTCTTTGCTGAAATACACGGCAGGGTCAGGCAGGACGGTGATACCGTCCATGTGGTTGAAGAATATGTTGTGGACGGTGATGTTGATTTCAGTATCGGAAACATCCGCTTTAACGGGTTTGTTGAGGTCCGCGGGGATGTTCTTGACGGCTTCCAGGTCAGCGCCAGCAAAGGGTTGAAAATAACCGGCAATGTGGGGGCCTGCCGCCTGGTATCCCATGGCAACATTGAGTTCTGCGGCATGGATGGCCAGGGAAAAGGCAGTATACTCTGCGGAGGGTCACTTAATGCTCACTTCATTCATGACAGCGTCATTGAATGCTGGGGCGACATGCTGGTTGACGTAGAGCTGCGCAACTGCAGTATTCACTGCCGGAAAGCCCTTGTAACCGGCATGTTGTCAGGAGGAGATTGCGTTACCCTTTCAGGCCTGGAAGTAAAAAAAATGGGTGCTCCATCCGCTGTCAAGACTGTTATTCACTGTGGTGTTGATTACCATGACCTTGACCGGCTACATATCCTGCTTGAACAGCTGGATGCCCTGCAACAACAGATTGCAAAAACAAAGGAGATGCAGGAACTGCAACAGTTGACAGAAAAAAAACAACAGCTGGCCAGGATGATTGTAGAGGTCCGCTCTCGCCGTCCGTCAGGATCAAACCCCAAGGTTAATATAAAAGACCGTATTCATGAGGGAGTCACCATCTATCTGGGCAATGCGGTTGAAGATTTTCCGACAGAGGAGTCCGGCCCGATCAGCCTGATTGAAAACAGCCGGGATGGCGGTCTGCGCCGGCTTGCCCTCAGCGGGCTGGAGGTTCCGGCATCAGATCTCGAACAGGCCTGGCTCGAACATGACGAGTTACAGCGCCAGGAAAAACTGAAACAGGAAGCTGCTGAGCGTGAGGCTGCTGCAGGCGAATCAGAGCAGACTCCCGGTGAGTCGACAGACACCGACAACACTCCCACAACAGGCTAATCAACCACAGCCTGAATTCCTTTTTCCAACCCATCCATTAAAAAACCAAGCTCGTTTTCGGTAATTGCCAATGGCGGAAACACCACCACCGTATTCCCCAGCGGACGAGAAAACACACCATGCCTTCTTGCTTCCTGACAAACCCTGATACCCCTCTTTTCCTCCCAGGGATAAGCTTGCTTCGTTGCTCTATCCTGTACCAGCTCAATGCCTGCAGCAAGGCCGCACTGGCGGACATTACCGACATGTTCATGATCAGCCAGACGCTGTAGCAACACAGTCAACTGTTTACAACGCTGCTGCACCGATTCAAGCAGCTTATTCTCGTCAAACAGTTCCAGACTCCGCAATGCAACCGCGCATGCCAGCGGATTACCGGTAAAGGTATGCCCATGAAAAAAGGTTTTCAGTTCAGCATAGTTGCCCAGAAAGGCCTGATACATTTCCTCTGTCGCCATGGTGGCAGCCAACGGCAGATACCCGGCGCAAAGACCTTTTGAAACCGCCATGATATCCGGCGCTACCCCTTCATGCTCACAGGCAAACATCTTCCCGGTTCTGCCAAAACCGGTGGCCACCTCATCGGTAATCAACAACACACCGTAACGATCACACAGCTGCCGCACACCTTTCAGGTATCCCGGCGGATGCACCAGCATCCCGCCGGCCCCCTGCAGAAGCGGCTCAATCACCATACCGGCCAGTGTATCCCTGTGTTCAACCATCAACTGTTCAAGCCCGGACAGACAGGCCATACCACAGGTTGCTGCATCAGTTTTTCCCATTGGACAGCGGTAGCAGTAAGGCGCCGGGGCCTCGATGGTAGAAAACAGCAGCGGACTGAAGGTTGCGTGATAAATCCCTATCCCTCCTACACTCATGGAGCCGATGGTATCACCATGATAGGCATGCTGGAGCCGGATAAACCTGCTGCGTTGCGGTTCACCTCTGTGGCAGTGGTACTGGTACGCCATCTTCAACCCGACCTCCACTGCAGTGGAGCCGTTATCAGAATAAAACACCTTGCTTAAGCCATCCGGGGCAATCTCGATCAGACGTTTAGCCAGCAGTATCGACTGTTCGCTAGCCAGCCCCAGCAGCGTTGAATGCTCCAGTTTTTGAGCCTGATCAGCCAGCGCCTTGTTCAAGGCCGGATGACTGTGGCCATGGACATTGGTCCACATGGACGCAACACCGTCCAGATACCGGTTGCCATCCGAATCTATCAGCCAGTTTCCCTCGCCTCTCACGATAACAACCGGATCTTCGGCAAGCCAATCCTGCATCTGGGTAAAGGGATGCCAGACAAATTGCTTGTCCCACGCCTGAAGTTGTGTTGTAGCATTGTTCATTGCTGTTATCTCCTTAAAAAACCTAATGCTGTCTACAACTGAAAAATTCGGATTACAACTACCACACCCTGAACTGCTTGCGGAAGCGGCATTTTATGGTACATTTATCCGACTCTCAACAATCATAATCGGAGAACTTGA
>CAZOTC010000192.1:0-5364 GCA_964582605.1 uncultured Geobacter sp.
CCCGAATCCGCCGGGAAAAACCGCCACGGCATCAGCCTCTTTTACAAAGGCCACCTTGCGGTTAAAGAAGTATTTATAGGTCACCAGACGGGGAGTGTTCTGCATAACCGGGTTGGCGCTCTGTTCAAACGGCAGCTTGATGTTGACGGCAAACGAGTTGTCACTGCCTGCCCCTTCGTTGCCGGCATGCATAATCCCGGGTCCACCACCGGTAATGATCATCCAGTTATGTTCGGCAAGCAGACGGCTGAACCTGATGCAGGTCTGATAGATCGCCTCATCCGGCCGGGTACGGGCCGACCCGAAGATGGTCACCTTTTTGCGCTCGCGATAGGGAGCAAATACCCGGGTGGTATAGCGCATCTCACGCAGGGTGCGATTGATCAGCTTCAAATCCGGGATATAAGCAGATTCCTGACCTATTTTGAGAGACGAAATAATCAGCTCCCGTACCAGATGAGGGTGAGTTATACCGCCGGCTCCCGCTATCAGCCGATCAATCAGCTTGTCCAGCTCTTCATTGGTATGGGAAAAGCTTAACTCCATAACACCCCCGTCAAAATAGTCCAACCGCACTTAAGAAGATTTGCACCCTAGCATAGTTACAAGCAGCTGTAAACTGTGGCCCCAGGGAATCACAGCTTGATTTTATCTGAACCGCTAGTGTAGTATGCAGCCTCTTTTACACGCACCCTTTCAGCTAAAATAAGGAGCTCCGCCCAATGCTGGACATCATCAGAAAAAAGAAGGATTCGGTCATTATCAAGGCCGTCTTTGTGATTATCGTGTTGTCGTTTATCGGCACCATCTTTCTGGTCTGGGGCAAGGGCGAAGAAGGCATCGGACGGACTGCCGGCTACGCCGCCAAAGTCGACCGGACCACTATCTCACTTGACGAATACCAGAATGCCTATCAGAACATGGCAGAGACCTATCGCCAGATTTTCGGGGGAAATTTCACGCCTGAACTGGAAAAACAGCTCGGGTTGCGTCAGCAGGTTATGGATCGCCTGATTGACAGTGTGCTTATGCTGAAGGCTGCCAAAAGCCAGGGGGTCTCGGTCAGCAAGGAAGAGATATCTGCCGCTATTGCCGCCATGCCGGCGTTCCAACAGAACGGCAGCTTTGACTTCGGCCTTTACCAACAGATGCTGAAGGCAAACCGACTTACCCCGGAAGCCTTTGAAGACTCGAAAAAGCGTGAACTGCTGCTGGATAAAACCCGCAAAACCGTTATGGAGAAGGTCTCCATAAGTGATGACGAGGCACTGAAACAGTTCCATAAGGAGCAGGACAAGCTGGAACTGACCTACGCATCGTTTGCAGCGACAGATGTTGCTGCAGAGGTCAAGCTGACTGACGCCGACCTGCAGGACTATCTGACCAAGCATGCTGAGACGTTCAAAACCCCGGAAAAAATTTCCCTGGCCTGGATCTTACTTGAACATTCCGGCCAATCCGCTGCACAACAGGTAACGCCTGAAGAGCAGGAAACCTTCTACCGCAAAAACATGGACCGTTACATGGATAAAGATAACGCGCCCATTCCGTTTGATCAGGTGAAGGAAAAGGTGAAGGCGGATGCGCAACGCCAGAAAGCAGCCAAGGCCCTGTACGAAAAAGCTGCCGACACCCTCTTTCAGAACATCAAATCCGGCGATCTGGCACTGGTTGCAGGCAAACTGGGGGCCAAGATTCAAGAAGTACCACTTTTTACCGCAACAGCAGCACCTGCTGCCCTGGCTGGTGAGGCTACACTGCTGAAAAAGGCATTTGAGCTGAAGCAGGGTGAACTGGGCGGGCCGGTTGAGACAGCCAAAGGGATCTATATTTTCAAAATAAAAGAGAAGAAGGCAGCAGAACTGCCCGCACTTGCCCAGGTACGCAGTACGGTTGAACAACAGCTGCGGCTTGTCAAGGCTGCAGAACTTGCCAAACAGAAGGCGGTTGAGACCCAAAAGGCACTTGCCGCTGGTGGTACCGGACTGAAGCTTCAATCCACCCCGGCCTTCAGTTACAATGCCAAAGGCGATCTGCCGGGTATCGGCAACTCACCGCCATTGATGGAAAAGGCATTTGAGCTGACGACTGCTGCAGCGACCCCTGCCGAGCCGATGCCGGTTGGAAACCGCTGGTATGCGATACGCCTCAAACAACGGCTGGCCGCCCCTCAGGCGGATTTTGCCGCCCGTAAGGAAGAAATCAAGAAAAAGCTGTTGCCTGCAAAACAGGAAGAAAACCTGCGCAGCTGGCTGAAGGAGTTGCGCAGCAAGGCCAAGATTGAAATCAACCCGGCATTCACTGCCGTCAACCAGTAAAGGAGAATAGCCATGTCCCAGCCCGTCAAACAAACCGATTTTCCAGGTCTGAAGCTGGTCAACCGCGGCAAGGTGCGGGATATCTACGACCTTGGCGATGCCCTGCTGATGGTCACTTCTGACCGTATCTCTGCCTTTGACGTAATCATGAATGAGCCGATTCCGGACAAGGGAAAGGTATTGACCCAGATCTCAAAATTCTGGTTCAGCCAGATGGAGGACATCATCCCCAACCACATCATTTCAACTGATGTTGCTGACTATCCGGCAGCATGCAGGCCCTACGCCGATGTTCTGGAGGGCCGTTCCATGCTGGTTAAAAAGGCAGAACCTCTGGCAGCCGAATGTATCGTGCGGGGTTATGTTTCCGGTTCAGGCTGGAAAGACTACAAGGCCACCGGCTCTATCTGCGGTATCAGGCTACCGGAGGGGCTGAAAGAGTCCGACCGGCTTGCAGAACCGATCTTTACCCCTTCCACCAAGGCAGAACTGGGCACCCATGACGAGAACATCAGCTTTGAAGAGATGTGTGCAATCTGCGGTAAGGAGCTGGCTGAAGCCGCCCGTGAGGCAACGATCAGAATCTATTGCAGAGCACGTGAAATTGCTGATCAGAAAGGGATTATCATTGCCGACACCAAATTTGAATTTGGTGTGTACGACGGAAAACTGATCATCATTGATGAGTGCCTGACTCCCGATTCAAGTCGTTTCTGGCCAAAAGACCAGTATCAGCCGGGGGGGCCGCAACCCAGCTTTGACAAGCAGTTCCTGCGTGACTACCTGGAGACCCTGGACTGGGGCAAGACCGCTCCGGCACCGCCACTGCCGGAAGAGATCGTACGTAAAACCGGCGAGAAGTACAAGGAAGCGCTGTTTAAGCTTGCCGGTATCGTGTTGTAACCGATTTTTTACACGGCTGCCATACCGCCGGAATTTTCCGGCGGTATTTTTTTTGCTTACAATTTGACCATTGTTGGAAAGTATGTATACTTGTTGTCGAACATTCTGCACGTAAGGAGACCGACATGAAAATGGATGAGGTTAAAAAAATCGCGACTCAATTGGGTATCAAGACAGGAAAACTGCGCAAGGCCGACCTGATTCAGCAGATACAGCAGACAGAGGGCAATGATCCCTGCTATGCCACTGGAAAATCTCAGTTTTGCGGACAGGATGAGTGCCTCTGGCGTGAAGACTGCGAGTGATCCGGAAACACATACCGCCAACGGCCTGTCTGAGTATGCTCGACAGGCCGTTGGCGGTCTCTCACTGATGTTCCTGAATCAGCTGATGGAACGGCTCTTCAGATGGCGCCCCACCTCACGGTCCCTGACTGATATATGCCGGATCAACCAGTCAAGAAGCAGCTTGTTGGTATCCAGCACATGATCAATCTGCACTCCCCCCTCTGAACGCATCCTTCCCTTCAACTCTGCAATCCGCTCAATAAACGTTTCATGCTCCCGATGATGGCTTTCGTAGCCGGGAAACTTGCTCTGACGTTGCAACACTTCTTCATCACCAAAATGTTTGACAACATACTCGTCAAGAAAACTGAGCAGATGCAACACCTCTTCACTGCCCTTACCTTGCTTGCAGGCCGCAAGCAGCATGTCAAAGCGGGCCAGCAGCTCTTTATGCTGATCGTCTATCTGCTCAACTCCAAGCGACAGATCGTCTCGCCATGAAATACCCATTTCAAGCCTCCTTTTTTTTACCAGCGGCCTTCTTGCTGCGGCTGGTTACTGCTTTTTTCTTGCGACCGGCTGAAGCACCCTCATCATCGGCATGCATCCGGTCATGCATCTTTTTCAGCGCCTGATCGACTTGGTAATAAACAGTCCCTTTGGGAAATCTGCCGTTCTTGTCAGGTTCACCCGCGGCAATACCGGTCAGGATTTCAATCCCCTGATCAATGGTAGCGATACTCCAGACATGAAACAGTCCCTTGCTGATCGCCTCCACTACCTCTTCCTTCAGCATCAGATGGCGTTCATTACTCTTGGGGATCAACACCCCCTGATCGCCGGTTAACCCCTTTGCCTTGCAAACCGCATAGAACCCTTCAATCTTGTGGTTAACCCCGCCGATCGGCTGGATCTGGCCACGCTGATTGACGCTGCCGGTCACCGCAACCCCTTGACGGATCGGCAGGCCTGACAAAGCCGACAACAGGGCATACAGTTCAGTGGATGAAGCGCTGTCACCCTCCACCCCTTCGTAGTTCTGCTCAAAACAGATAGAGGCAGACAGGGAAAGCGGACGAATACGGGCAAACAGGCCGCCAAGGTAGCCGGTCAGGATCAGGACCCCTTTGTCGTGAATCGGCCCGGACAGCTTCACTTCCCGCTCAACGTTGATCATGCCGGCCTGCCCCAGCCAGATCCTGGCTGTTATCCGGGAAGGACGGCCAAAGGTATGATCCCCCAGTGAGATGACCGACAGACCGTTGATCTGGCCCACCACCGCACCTTCTGTATCAACCATGATAGTGCCGTCTTCAAACAACTCCTGCATCCGCTCTTCAATCCGGTTCACCCGGTAGAGCTGCTCTTCGGCCGCCCGGCGGACATCGCTGCAGGTGACCACCTCACGTCCGTCCCGTTCGGCCCAGAAACTGGCTTCACGCACAAAGTCGGCAATCTCCATAAAACGGGAGGAGAGTTTTTCCTGATCATCAACCATCCGAGCCGTGTATTCAAGCAGACAGGCCACACCGGCACGGTCAAAATGCAGCAGACTTTTTTCACGGCAGAGGGTGGCGACAAACAGGGCGTATTCTCGAATGACCTCCGGGGTACGGGAGACCCGGCTGTCAAACTCTGCCTTGACCTTGAAGAATTTACGGTAATCGGGATCCTGGTAATACAGCAGGTAGTAGATCCAGGGGGTTCCCACCAGAATAATCTTGGCCTGCAGTGGTACCGGTTCGGGCTTCAGCGAAACCATGGTCATGAACCGGTACTGCTCCAGCACATCCTCAATCCTGATCTCAGCAGTACGGATGCAGCGTTTGAGAGAATCCCAGACAAAGGGATTGATC
>CAZOTC010000193.1:0-1672 GCA_964582605.1 uncultured Geobacter sp.
ACCAGCACCACCATGCTGATGATGGAGCCGAACAGGAAGTCAACATTAAAGAACAGTTCCAGCTTCAGCAGGTTCAGGCCGAATCCGAGACACCCGGCCAGCAGACCGATCATCACGGCCTGCACAGGCAGCAGTCGTGCAGTCATGCAGAGACTCCTCCGACCGGCAGCAGTTGCCGGGCAAGTTCCAGATCCGTGGCCTGATCATGCAGCCGGTTACGGATCTCGACAAAGGTATGCAGGTGCCGTAAAAACAGTTCCAGCAGGCGGGGGTCAAAGAAGGTGCCGCTCCCTTCCTGCATAATCGCAATCGCCTTGTCTATGCTGAACGGTTGTTTGTAAGGACGTTCCGACAGCAGTGCATCAAAAATATCCACAATGGTCACGATCCGGGCCTCCAGACTGATCTCTTCTCCGCGCAGTCCGGTGGGATAGCCGCTGCCGTCCCATTTTTCGTGGTGCTGCAGGGCAATCTTCCGGCCAAGCTCCAACGCCGGAAAACTGCCTGCCTCGGCCAGCAGCTTCTCCCCCAGCACCGTGTGCAGCCTGATGATCTGCATCTCCTGCTCATCCAGCCGGCCCGGCTTCAGCAGAATCCGGTCCGGAATCCCCACCTTGCCCACATCATGCAGCGGAGCGGCAAACCGGAGCAGTTCGGTCATATCATGGCGGTAGCCTGCATAGCCGGCCAGGGCGGCTGCCATTTCGCTGATCCGGCGGGTATGCTGGCCGGTCTCCAGATCGCGGAACTCTGCCGCCCTTCCCAGACGCAGGCAGATTTCATACTCGGCCTCCCGGGACAGTGCCAGGGCTGCCTCGGTGGTCCGGTTGGCGACCTGCAGATCACGGTTGGCGCGCTGCAGACCGCTGGTCATGACACTGACCTGCCTGCCCAGCAAGCCGCCCAGGGTCAGCACCGTTATAATGACCAGCCCCACCAGTACCGCCTGCACCAGACGATAGGTGGTGCGCCGGTTCTGATGGATCGCTGCCAGACTCTGCATCCGGGCAGTGCTTTCGTAAAAGAGCCGGTTGGTGTTTTCATGCAGCCTGACAAACAGCGATCCGGTCTCCTTGAAAAACAGCTTCATCCCAAGTTCTTCCGCTGAAAGCCGGCGAATATCACCGGAATCACGGGCTTCTTCACGGTTGACAAGTTTGTGCATGGCCAGCTCGGACTTTGCCCTGATCAGATCGAGGTGCGGTTCCAGCTCGATACTGGCAAGCAGATTGGTGGCATCGTCAGGGTCGGGACGGTACTCAACCGTGCGGTCCATGCCGTCAACCCCCTCCAGGTTCAGGCTGATCTCCTGTCCGAAGCTGCCCCCCTTCTGCAACACCTCCAGGGCATGCTTGACACGGTCCAGATGCTCGTTAATCCGGCGCTGGATCATCTGCTGGCGGTGGGTACTGGTTGAGGTGGCCATCCGCAGGAAGTCAAGCTCCATTTCAGTGACCGTCCGGGAGATATCCTCGGCAATGAACAGCCGGGCCCGCTGGTTTTCGGCGCTGCGGTCAAGCCGCTGCAGCAGGCGACCGGTTACCGCATCAATAGCGATAACGGCGGCGATGCCGATGCAGAACAGGATCAACAGCAGCAGGACCGTTCTGCCTGCGCGGGGTTGCCGGGTGGCGTTGTCTGATTGTGGAGCAGGGTTACTTGTCATGGTCCG
>CAZOTC010000193.1:1772-5268 GCA_964582605.1 uncultured Geobacter sp.
CATCCAGCCTGCCTTCACGAACCGCCTTTTCCAGCGCTGCAGCAGCCGCCGACAGGGCACAGGCCCCCACATTACCGGCTGACCCCTTGACGGCATGGGCCTTGGCCCGCATCTGCTCACTATCACCCGCTGCAGCCGCCTCTGCCAGCAAGCGCATATGGTCATCAGCACTGCTGATAAACAGTTTGACCATCTTCGGCAGCAACGACCGGTTGCCCCCCAGTCTGGTCATCAGGTCATCCCGATCAAAGACCGCCAACTGCTGCCGTTCCGGGGCCGGCGCTACCTCTGCCTGCGCAGTCGGCTGCGGCACCGGTTCCCTGACCGGGTCTGTCTGACCGAATACCAGCCGGTCGATCACCAGACGCAGGTCATCCTCACGGATCGGTTTGGGGATGTACTCATCCATGCCTGCCTCAAGACAGCGTTCCTTGTCCCCTTGCAGGGCGTAGGCCGTCATGGCGACAATCGGTATCGGCGGCAGCCCTCGGGTCAGCTCAAAGGAACGGATTGCAGAGGTTGCCTCGAATCCGTCCATGACCGGCATCTGGATATCCATAAAAACCAAGTTGAAGTTACCCGTGCGGACCTTATCCAGTGCATCCTGGCCGTTGACCGCCTGCTCCACACGGTGCCCCTGCTTCTCCAGCATGATCCTGGCCAGTTCGCGGTTGATCTCCACATCATCTACCAGCAGGATAGAACAGCTGCCCCTGGCTTCCCGCACCTGGTGACGGGTGACCAGTCCGGTGCCGGGTTGTTCCTTGCCGTGCATGATCGCCTTCAGGGCATCGTACAGCTCAGTGTGGATCACCGGCTTGGTCAGATAACCGTTCACCTTCAGCTCACGGCAACGACGGGCATCCCCCCGTTTGCCGGCGCTGGGCAGCAACAGCAGTTTCAGGTCGTGATATCGCTGATCCGCCCTGACCCGTTCCGCCAGGCTCCAGCCGTCAACATCAGGCATCTGTACATCCGACAGCAGCAACTGGACCGGACGGTCCGGCAGTGCTGCTTCCAGTTTTGCCAGCGCTTCTTCAGCGCTTGCAGCCGTCAGCACCTCCATCCCCCAGCGCAGCAGAAATCCCTCCAACAGTTGACGGTTGATGGCCACATCATCCACCACCAGTGCCGGAATCCCCTGCAAGGTGCCGGGCTGCTGAGCCTCATGCTGGGTCTTCTCCTGCACGCCGCAGACAATAGTAAACCAGAAGGTACTGCCCTGACCAAAGACGCTCTCAACACCGATCTCGCCCCCCATCAGCTGCACCAGTCTGCGGCTGATCGCCAGCCCCAGACCGGTGCCGCCGTACCGCTTGGTGGTAGAGCTGTCTGCCTGCTCAAAGGGGGCAAAGATCTTCTGCAGGTGTTCCGGTTTAATGCCGATCCCCCGGTCCCGAACCTCAAAACGGAGGGTCACCTCCCCTTCCGCCTGCCGTGCCGGCATTGAAACCAGGATTTCAATCTCACCCTGTTCCGTAAACTTGACCGCATTACCCGCCAGGTTCAGCAGTACCTGCCGCAGCCGCCCCGGATCGCCGATCAGGCTGTCCGGCGCATCCGGGTCAATCTGGAAGACCAGTTCAAGATTTTTCTGTCCGGCCCGCGCCGCCAGTGTCCGCAAGGTCTGCCCCACCATGCTGCGCAGCATGAACGGCACCGAGTCGGTCTCCAGCTTTCCCATCTCGATCTTGGAAAAATCCAGGATATCATTGATGATATCCATCAGGTTTTCTGCCGATACCTTGACCGAGCGCAGGTACTCCTGCTGCTGCAGGTTCAGCTCGGTATCCATCAGCAGTTCACTCATCCCCAGGATACCGTTCATCGGGGTCCTGATTTCATGGCTCATGTTGGCCAGGAATTCACTTTTGGCCCTGCTGTTGCTTTCGGCCTGTTCCTTGGCCAGCCGCATCTCCTCGCCGGAGTTGATCAGCTGGATATTGACCGCAGCCAGCTGCCGCGCCAGCAGGATACCGATCCCCATCACCAGCAGCACTATGCCGGCCCCCAGTCCCATCTGAATATTTTTGTACAGTTCCCGCCGGTTGGACAGGTTCTCCTTCAACAGGCTCAGACGGTTGTTACTTTCGTAGTAGAGCCGGTTGGCGTTTTCATTCAGGCGGACAAACAGTGACGGGACATGCTTGTAAAAGAGGTTCAGCTCATCTTCAAGCTGCATCAGGACGACAGCGTTGCGGGCCTCACGGGCCTGCTCCCGCTTTGCAAGCACCAGGGCCAGTTCATCAGCCTTGTCGCGTACTTTTTCAAGGTGGGGGCCGATCTCGATCAGTTCCAGCAGGTTGTGGGGGTCATCGGAATGGGGGGTGTAGGTGACCTGCTCGTTCAGGTTATCCACCCCTTCGATGTTCAGGTCTATGGTCCGCTCGACCCGACCGCCATCCTTCAGCGTCAGCAGATCCCGTTCCAGCTTGAGACTCTTCTCCCTGATCGACGTGCGCAGCCGCCCCTGTTCGACAGTGCTGACCGAGGCCATCATCCGGTTGAAGTCAAGCTCCATCATCCGGATGTCGTCCACCAGCACCTCGCCCACAAACAGCCGTACCTGCTCATTGTTGCCGCGATGTTCAAGCTCGTTCACCAGCCGGTCGATCACCATGTTGACGGCAATCAGCGCGGTAAAACCGATCAGAAACAGGCCGATCAGCAGCAACAGCAGACGGGTGGCCTGCGAAGCGGCAGTTGATCGTTGTGCGGTATGCTGCGGTGCGTCAGCCATCTGATGCTAACGCCCAGCGGAAGTGGTGATAAATCCGTAGCGCCGGAAGATGGCCTGCCCCTGGGGACCGGCAGCAAACTCCATAAACTTGCGGGCCATGACCTGGTTCTTTGAGAAGGTCAGCAGCGTCAGCTGCAGTTCCTGTGGTGGTGCAACGTTGGGGGGCAGGTCAAGCACATCAATATGGGGGGCGTTATCCGGAAAGTAGCCGGTGGCACGCCAGCTTAAGGTGACGTCGGCCTCACCGCGCCGCATGGCGGCCATGATCGAACGGGAATCAGGCAGCATCTGTGCCACCCGTGCCGCCACCTTGTCGTACAGACCGGCCTGTTTCAGAGTCCGCTGCGCCTCTACGCCCACGCTGCCGCTCTCGCTGCTGCCCAGCACCACGACCAGATCCTTGCGCAGCAGCTCCTTCAGCTCAGGCTTCACCTTCTTGGGATTGCCTTTTTTTACCATCATCGCCATCTGGTTTAACCCCAGTACTTTGTATTCCCCCAACAGACCTTCCGGTTGATGTTTGATCCGGAAGATCGGTTCTCCCGGCAGGTAGAGGTCCCCCTGACGGCTTTTTTTGGCGCTCTGATAGAGGTCTTCCGACCCCCCCTGGGCGACAGCGATGCTGATCTTTTCCTGTTTTTCAAACAGACGGGCGATATCGGTGACCGGACGTACCATGGTGATGCCGCAGTAGATCAGCAGGTTGTTGGCAGCAGGTGCCGCAGCGGCCTGCAGCGGCAGGGCAAGCAGCAGGAT
>CAZOTC010000194.1:0-5268 GCA_964582605.1 uncultured Geobacter sp.
CACCGACACCGACACCGACACCGACACCGACACCGACACCGACACCGACACCGACGCCGACGCCGACACCAACACCGACACCAACGCCGACACCAACGCCGACACCAACGCCGACACCAACGCCGACACCAACGCCGGTGACTGAAAATACGAATCAAGTCGTCAACAGTCTTGATCAACTGCCCACGACGCCGGTTGCACCAGCCGGGTTGAAGTTTGTTGCGCAGGCTCCGCCTGACGATGGGCCGCCTTCATCAGGTCAGGGAGGCAACAGCGGTGGCGGTAGCGGCAGTAGTGACGGCGGCAATAACGCTGATGACAAAGACAAGGATAAAGATAAGAACCAGGATAGCCAGGATCAACCGCCGACCGGTGGAGGTAAACAGGATGACAAACCCAAGAAGAACTATTGCAATTAGCCTGCTGACCTTCGGACTGCTGCTGTCGGCCTCGGTTGCCTCGGCAGTGCCGGCGGCCACGGTGACCCATCTTTCCGGTCCGCTGGTGGCGCGTAAGGCGGACGGAACTACCAAGGCGCTTGCTGTCAAATCAACGGTTGAGTCAGGTGATACCGTTGAGACCGCCAAACGGACCTATGCACGGTTGAAGTTTACTGACGGCGGTGAGGTGACGTTGAAGCCGAATACCCTGTTCAAGGTGGAAAAGTATGTCTACAACCAAGCCAAACCAAAGGATGATGCAGGTTCTTTTAACCTTATCAAAGGAGGCTTGCGGACAATTACCGGACAGGTTGGTAAGCGGGGCGACCAGAACAGCTACCGGATGAGAACACCTACCGCCACCATTGGCATCAGGGGTACTATCTATGATGCGACCTATTGTGCCGGAGACTCCTGTGGGGCTATTCCTCCAGGCCTCTATCTCGCAGTAACAGATGGACAGGTGGTGGTTACCAACAGTGAAGGGGTGCAGACAACGATTCCGGTCAAGGCGGGACAGTACGTGTATGTGGCCAGTCCAACCACGCCGCCGGTGGTGTTGCCCAAGCCGCCGGAGTTGCCGCCGTTTAGTCCGCCGCCGTCAGTAGGCAGCGGCGGCTCACAAGGTGGTCAGGGGGGGGATGCCGGTGGCGGAACGGGCGCCAGAACTGATTGTGAAATGAGATGAATCGCCTTTTTTGCTTATGGCCTGTTTTGCAGAGTAAGTATTGCCGGGCTGCTGTAAAGCGACAGCAGCGCTGCCGCCTCTTTAGCGGCGGAGAAATGGCCTGCTACATATTCGCGGGCGGCCCGGCCGACTTCTTCCCGTTGATCGGGCCGATCTGCGAGATTGCATACCATCTTCCTCAGATCGTGCCCATCCCGGTACAGCCAGCCGGTCTCTCCATGTCTGATCAGTGATCGGTTTCCCGGTATGTCACGCGCAAGTACCGGCCGTGCGCAGGCCATCGCCTCCAGCAGGCAGTTGGCCATTCCGCCTTCAAACAGTGAAGCGTTCAACACCAGATCGGACGCACGGTAGACAGCCCCCATCCGGTCATGCGGTACTTCCCCCAACAGTCTGATCCAGCCAAGCGCTGCAGCCTGTTGCCTGATCTGTCCGGTATAGTCACGGTCCAGTTCACCCCCGGCCAGCCAAAGCTGCAGGTTTGGTGCTTCTGTTGCCAGTGGTGCCAGTGCATCGATCGCCTCGTGTATCCCCTTGACCGGTCGCAGGGCCGCAGGCAGCAGTATGATAAAGCTGTCGGCAGAACGTGGCAGCGGCGCGCTGTCCGGCAGCGGTTCGACTCCCTGGGAAATGATGGCAAGCTTGCCGGTAAGGAACGGAAAGGTCGCTGTCAGTCGTTCGGCGATGATGTTGTCAAAGCAGGTGACGGCATCGGCATCCTGAAGTGCTGCAGCTGTTGCTGGGCTGTCCCGAAAGGCCGGCTCGAACAGATCGCTGCCGGTGATGGTAATCAGATAAGGGATCTGCAGCTGCTGTGCTGTTGATCTGGCCAGAGGTCCACTGTGGAAGGCATGAAAGGCATGGATCAGATCGGGAGAACCTTCCGGCTGCCGCAGGAGAATAGCCTGCCGGTCGGGTTGGTCAAGCGCTGCCACGGTGGTCTGAATCCCCAACTTCTCCAGATGACGGGCGATTCGGTTGACGGTAATGATGTTGCCGCGGATCGGGCCGCTGCTGAAAGGGGCAAAGAGGCATACACGCATGGGCATAGTATGACAAGTACGCGTTGCAGGATGCAAGTGGAAAACTGCTGATGAATGGATTGCTGCCTTGCCTGCTACCGGACCATCTGTTATGCTTTTTGACCTATGAAGATCATTGTCCTTGGCAGCGGGACCTCTACCGGAGTTCCCATGGTTGGATGCAGTTGTCCGGTCTGCAGTTCCGCCGATCCCCGTGACCGGCGCAGCAGGGCTTCACTGCTGATCAGCCACGCCGGGAAGCAGATTCTGGTTGATACCTCGACGGACCTGCGTCATCAGGTATTGCGAGAGTCTGTCGGGCAGATTGATGCCGTCCTGTTTACCCATGCCCATGCAGACCATGTCAACGGCATTGATGACCTGCGGGGATTTTATTTTCTACACCGTCAGGTGGTGCCTTGCTACGCCTGTCCCGCCACCATGGGGCGCCTGCAGAGCGGTTTCGGGTATATCTTCCACCGTGATGAACGGGCCACCCACCCGCCGTTGCTTGATCCGCATACCATCGAAGGCCCTTTTGATCTGTTTGGATTAGCGGTGGTACCGATACCGCTTGAGCATGGCGCCGGTGTATCCTGCGGCTACCGGATCGGCCCCTTTGCCTACCTGACCGACTGCAGCGGAATTCCTGCAGCATCGCTTGCATTGTTGCAGGGAGTTGCTACAGTAGTGATTGACGGTTTACGCTGGTCATCCCATCCCTATCATTTTAACATTCAGGGGGCGATTGACGCAGTACGTCCGCTGGGGGTTACACGGACGATCCTGACTCATCTGACCCATGAGGTGCTGCATGTTGAGGAGGAGCGTCTGCCTGATGGTGTGGTGTTTGCCTATGACGGCATGCTGATCGAGCTGTAGGGAGGTTTTATGCAGAAAGACATACGCCTCCATGGCCAGCTGGCCAACGGGATCGAATATTTTGTGCTGGTGGTAGGCACTGACGCCTATCAGCGCTATTTCTTTAATATTGTACAGGAAGCTGACGAATTGCGGGTCTTTTCGCCAGGTAACGAATTTGTGCTGGGACAGCAGGGGATCCGTTTTGAAGGGAATGGCGGCTATTTCTGCGAGTATATGTTTGGTGTGGAACAGCCGGCCAGTGATCTTACCAAGCCTGAGATCATTAATCGTCTGGTAATGAATGGTGCCTGCGTTGAGGAGGATGCCGGTACTCTGCATTTCAGTGAACAGACCAACGGGTATGAATCATATGAAAATATCTTTTTTGAGGGGAATGCGGTTTGCAACTATTTCTTTTCGGTGCATTCTACCCGACTTTCCCGCAAGCTGGCAGCGCAGCAGCAGGAGCTGCTGCGCCTGCTGGGCAAGGCCATCAAGCGCACCCAGTTTATTAGTGATGAACGGGATGATCTGCTGATTGATGAACTGTACCCTCTGCTGCAGGATCCATCGGCCCAGCTGTTTCTGATCAAGCTGATTAACACCCATCACAAGGCCTACCGCGATCTGTTCCGCACACTCTATTTTCGCTCCAAGAAGATTGCCGACGATGATTTTTCCCGTTTGATGAATCTTGCCGGCAGTGCCAAGATTGACCGCTACCAGCAGGAACGGATGCGGATTGATGTAATGTACCGCCATCCGGTCAACCGCAGGATTGTGGATGAATACCGCAGTATCCTGATCGGCTGTACTGCCCGGGGAGAAATCAGCACCCTTGAGAACGCCCGCTTAAACCGTTTGAAGGCGCTTTCGGTGCGGAACAAGATTCCGGGAGCGCTCTTTTTTACCCTGGATGAGCTGCTGAAGAAAGGGCGCGACCTGAAGGAAGCGGGGCAGGAGGCTGACTGCATTGCGGAGACGCGACAGATCCTGGAAGGTTTTTTTCTGCACCAGTGCCAGATTGACAGCTCGATTGACCGTGACGATATGCTGACCCTGATCAAGGCCAAGAAGTGGGCGATAGGGGCGCGTGATCATCACTTTGATCAGTTGATGCTGGATTTCAGCCGTGACTGCGATGAAAAGATCAGGGATGGTGCCGACCCGGCCCTGTTGGAAGGCTTTTCTTACGTGATTACCTATCTTGACCGGTTGGACAGTACCATGTCCCTGATCGGCCAGCTTGCCTTCATGGAGAATATCAGGATAACCGAAGAGATGCTGCGTGGTCTGCTGGAGCACCAGGCCGCTTTTGAAAACCTGCAGCCGGGATGTTTTGAGGAGCTGTTTGCCAAAGAGTTGTTTAATAACCCGTATCTGGGACGTTTTGGCCGCTTGAAGATGACGATGCTGCTGGAAGGATTGCCCAAGGTTCAGGATGGACGGTTGACGCTTGAAGAACTGCACCGTCAGTTGATGACAATTGACCAGGATGAGCGGCTCTACCTGATGGTGCTTGAGCTGGTCCGTCACCGGGTCAGACATTTTTACTCAAGCTACGGAACCAAGGCAGAGCAGGATGCCCTGCGTCGAGAGGTACTGGAGGAGTTGAAGGCCCGCAAACAGCTTGCCGTTGAGGTTCCGGATACCATCTTCCAGGAAACGGTCGCCACCATCCAGAAAGAGGCGATGTACCTGCAAACGCTTTTACCTTCCATCATTGCCGAGAAAAACGCGGAATTGAGGGAGGACTTTCTGGCCAATGCCGGACTGGACCGCTTTTATGTGGAGGAGCTGGAACGGGAATATTACGAGCAGAACGGGCTGGATCTGGAGGAGATGTATCAGATCAGGCAAGGGTTGTAGGGGGAATGGCCTTTTTCCGCCCTGGCAACGTCAACCTTCTACTTTACTTGTGCGGCGTACTCTGGTGTGCGCCTCCGCGTAAAGCCTCACTTTTCGCTCCCGGGGCAAAAAACAATCATTCCCGAATGTTGCGCGTTTGCTCTTCTCTTTTCATCCCCCCAGCATGGTGTGTCCCTTCCCTTCAACCTCACCAAGCTTTTTCAGGAACTCGCCAAATTCATCAGCAGTAACCGGCCGTGAGAGATAGTAGCCCTGCATGGTGTCGCAGCGACGCTGGGACATGAACTCAAGCTGTTCGCCATGCTCAATTCCTTCGGCCACAACCGTCAGCTTCATGCTGTGCGCCAAGGCGATAATCGCCTCGGCAATGGTTGCATCGTTTTGG
>CAZOTC010000195.1:0-5266 GCA_964582605.1 uncultured Geobacter sp.
TCCGGCGCTGGTCACGGCGGTAGCTGAAGAACAGGTAGCGGTCACGCCAGAACTCGCCCGGCGCCACAAAGGCCGGGTCATCGCCGGCATCGGTACAGGTCCAGCCTTCGGTCTGTTCTTCGGCAGACTGTTCAATGGATTTGAAGATCCGTCCCTGCAGCGCAGCGGACAGCCACTCAAACCGCTCCTGCTGCTGGGGTAGTTCTCCGTTCACGCGGTACTGGGCAAAACTGACGGTATTTGAATAGACTCCCATGATGTCCGTGATTTTCCTTTCAGATAGAGCAGTACTGCCGGATTCGGTTCAAAAAATGTTTAGCTCACTTATATACCATGAACGTCTGAAGATTGGTATGTTCATGAATGATCTTTTCCTCGACTGTTGCTTGAGGATTGACCAGACGGCGGTATTGGTGCTACTGAACAGACTGTTGCGGATACGTCTGCAGCTCACTACGCTTACAGGACAACCACGCCAGTCATGATTTTCAGCTATCGTCGATTGTTGACCGTTTTTTCATCCCTGCTTTTTATCCTGATCACCCTTACCTGTGCCGGAGCAGGCAGCGGTAGCGCTGAACATCTGGCGAAAGCGGCTGCCTTCCTGCGTACTAATCAGAATCAGGAGGCCTTGCAGTCAGCTCTTGCCGCTTCGCCGGAAGGACCGCGTAACCTGTTGGCAGGTGAGGCCGCGTTGCGTCTGAAGCGGTATGATGAAGCGGTACGCCTGCTGGCAGATGCAGAGCGAAGCTATCCCCTGCTGGCCGATATTGCAGCTGCACTGAAAGCTGACGCACTGTTCGCCGGAGAACAGTATCGTGAGGCCGCAGCAGTTGCAGCCCGTGCAGCGACCGTGTCACCAACACCTGCAGTACGACGCAGGATGGAAAAGCTGGTCGCAGATGCCCTGTTTGAGGCACGTGACCTGAAAGGAGCGCTGGCCGTTTACCGTCAGTTCATGACACGTCATAACCTGGGAAAGGACCATCTGGATGCACTCTACCGGGCAGCTGTCTGCCAGGAGCGGCTTGGAGATCTGAAGTCGGCCGTGCAGGGGTATCGCACTATTTACTTGTTGCACCCGGCCTCTGTACCTGCAGCAGAGGCATTTAATCATCTGAAGACGCTGGAAAAAAGAGGCCAGCAAGGTGCAACCGTCTTTACTGTAGAGGAACAGTTTCGTCGCGGTGAGCTGCTGCTGGCCAACAATCAGCCCAATGCAGCTGCCTGGGCCTTTGCCGGTATTCCCCGAGCCAATCTGACGGATGAACTGCTGGCACGGATAGAACTTAAGTCCGGCCAGGCAGCAATTAAACAGCGCAACTATTCGCTTGCGGAACCGTTTCTCAAGCGTGCTGCGGCATCAGCGACGCCGGCGGTTCGTGACGAAGCCCGTATGGTGCTAGCACGGGTTGAAGAGCGTCAGGGGGCTTCGGACAAAGCGTTGGCAAGACTGCTCGTACTTGCCTCTGAGCGTGGGTCGTTTGCCGATGATGCCCTGTTTGAAGCGGCTTTAATCAACAAGCATGCCGGTCAGTTCGCTCGTGCAGCCCAGCTGCTGCAACGCCTGATGGCAGAATATCCTGCTTCCGAAAGGGCATCAAGGGCAGGGTGGGAACTGGCCTGGGGTCAGTATCTGTCCGGTAACCTGACCGCAGCGGCTGATTCTCTGCAGCGGCTTTACAAAGATAGTACCTACAGGGAACGTGCCCTTTACTGGCATGCCCGTATTTATGAGCGACAGAATAAGTCATCAGAAGCGCTGCGTGAGTACCGGCAGTTACTGCAGGAATACCCTTTTGGTTTCTATGCGGCTTGGTACCGCCAACGCTCCGGCACTGCGACCGGGTGGCCTGCAGTCGGTGCCGGACTGCAGCTGCCGCCGCTGCCGGAAGGCAGCCAGCGAGTGCAAGGGCTTGCGTCTTTGGGGCTGCTTGAAGAGGCCCGTGTTGAACTGGCTGCATTCAAGTCCCGTCCCGTTGACCCGTTGGCCGCACCGGGGCTTTCCAGGCTCCAACAGCTGGCCGGTGACCTGCATGGTTCAATTCTTACCTTTCATCAGCATCGTCCTGCCGTCATTGAACAGAATAACCTTCCTTTCTGGACGCTTGGATTTCCCCGTCCCTATAGTGAACTGTTCAGCCGCCACAGCACCGTTTCAGGACTCTCTGACGCTCTGGTGCTCTCCCTTGCCAAGGCAGAGAGCAGTTTCAGGGCGGATGTGAAATCCCATGCCGGGGCCATCGGGCTGATGCAGCTGATGCCCGCCACGGCAAGGGCAACAGCCGGACTGAAGACAAAAAACTTTAATCCGCTCTCTCTCACTGATCCCGAATTCAATATCAGGCTTGGCACCAGACACCTGCGGGAGCTGCTTGATCAGTATAATCAGGATACGGTCTATACCCTTGCAGCCTATAATGCCGGTGCCGGGGCGGTCAACCGCTGGCGCAAGGCCTTCGGCACGTTGTCCAGGGATGAGTTTATTGAAAATATCCCCTATCAGGAAACCCGCGATTACGTGAAGAAGATTATTGCCTATATGCCGGTCTACCGGGCGCTCTACAGAATCTATTAGGAGTAGCTATGAAGAAGATGGTGCTGTTTACCCTGGCGTTACTGTGCATGTCTGCAGCAATGCTGCCGGCGGCTTCCAATGAAACGATACAAAACCTGACAGCCGGTATCGTTAAGGAGTTTACCGGTAAAACTCCCGGGCAGTGGGGTGAATCCGTCACTGGTGTGCGCACCAGGCTGGCAACTGATGACAAGGTGGTGGTACTGACCCTGGACGCCTGCGGCTCTCCCAGGGGTAAAGGCGTCGATCGGCAGCTGATTGACTATCTTGTCAAAGAACGGGTTCCGGCAACACTGTTTATCAATGCCCGTTGGATTGATGCCAATCCGGAACTGTTCAGGCAGCTTGCTGCCAATCCGCTGTTTGAGATAGCGAATCACGGCATGTGGCATAAGCCGGCCTCCGTCAACGGCCGTTCGGTGTACGGCATTGAAGGGACCGGAGACCTGAGAGAGCTGGTGGAGGAGATTGAGCTGAATGCCCGCAAAATTGAGGCGTTGACCGGTAAACGGACCCGTTGGTACCGTTCCGGCACCGCCTATTACGATGAGCTGGCAGTGCAGGTATCACAACGGTTGGGGCATGAGGTGATCGGTTTTTCGGTGCTGGGAGATGCCGGCGCAACCCTGCCGGCTGTCAAGGTTAAAGCTGCGCTGCTCAGCTCAAAACCGGGTGATATCATCATCGCCCATATGAACCATCCGGAGGCCGGTACCGGCGCAGGGATCATTGCCGCCGTGCCTGAACTGAGAAAACGCGGCTTCAGGTTTGTCAGGCTTTCGGACCACCCTCTGCAATAAGATGAACAACTTCCGGGATTCGGGCTGCCGGAACCGGTCGTGAATAGATGAAGCCCTGGATGTAGCTGCAGCCGATCTGACGCAGGATCTCCAGCTGTTCTCCGGTCTCAACCCCTTCGGCGACGGTCTTCATATCCAGGTTGGTGGCAAGATTGACAACGGACTGGGCAATGGCCCGGTCCCCTGAATCGTGGGCAAGGTCCATGACAAACGAACGGTCAATCTTGAGCACCGTGACCGGGAAGGTCTTCAGATAGTTCAGGGATGAATACCCGGTACCAAAATCATCAATCGAGATATTGCAGCCAAGGCGCCGCAGCTTTTCCAGGATCTGCACAACCTCATCAGGCTGATCCACCAGGGCGCTTTCTGTCAGCTCAAGCTCAAGATCTTCCGGACTGATCCCGGTTTCATCGATGATGGCAGCAATCCGGTCGATCAACTCCGGTGATTTGAACTGTACCGCAGAAAGGTTGACCGCCATGGTCAGCGGCAAGCCCTGCTCCTGCCAAATACGCTGTTGCCTGCAGGCGGTCTTCAAGACCCATTCGCCGATCGGAATGATTCTGCGGGTCTCTTCGGCAATGGGGATAAAGCGCAATGGAGACACCAGTCCGAAGGCAGGGCTGTTCCAGCGCAACAGGGCCTCAACGCCGCTTACCTGTCCGGTGGCCATGCTTACCTTGGGCTGGTAGTACAGTTCAAATTCCTGACGTTCCTGGGCATGACGCAATGCCTGTTCCAGTGCAATCCTGTCCCTGAAGCTGCTGTTCAGTTCCTCCTGGAAGAATCTGAAGGTGTTCTTGCCCTGTTCCTTGGCGTGGTAGAGGGCTATGTCGGCATGCTTCTCCAGGGTTTTACCGTCAGCGCCATCCCGTGGAAACAGGCTGATGCCGATACTTGCAGAAACCACAACTTCATGGGTATCAAGCAGTACCGGCATGATAATCGCGTCCAACAGCTTCTGGGCAACCGGCACGACCCCCTGCTCATGATGGATGTCATGCAGGATAACGGCAAATTCATCTCCGCCCAGGCGGCACACCACATCATCATCCCTCAGCAGTTCCCTCATACGACCGGCCACCTCGCGCAGCAGTTTGTCGCCGGCCGGGTGCCCCATACTGTCGTTAACGTGCTTGAAGCTGTCCAGATCGATGTACAGCAGAGCCACTCCGCTTGCTTGCCGGCGACTGCGCTTCAGTGCCAGTTCAAGGCGGTCCTGCAGCATACGACGGTTGGGCAGATCGGTCAGCGGATCAAAATAGGCGAGGCGTTCAATGGTGGCCTCCGCATTTTTTCGCTCATTGATATCTTCAATATTGGCAATGAAATGGGTCAGCTGACCTGTCTCGTTATGCAGCGGGCTGATGGAGGCGATTGACCAGTAGACCTCACCGTTTTTGCGGCGGTTCATCAGCTCGCCACGCCATTCCTTGCCGGACAGGATCGTTTTCCAGAGGTTGTCAAAGACCTCACGCGGGGTAGCATTAGATTTAAGGATACGGGGATTTTTGCCCTGCACCTCTTCAGTGCTGTAGCCGGTCAGCTGGGTGAATTTACTGTTTACATACTCAATAGTACCCTGGATATCGGTGATCATCACTGCACTGGCGCTGTTTTCAATACCGTGGGTCAACTTGCGCAGGAAGTCTTCGGTTTCCTTGCGTTCGGTGATGTCCCGGATTGACTCGATAGCTCCGATCCTCTTTCCGGAGGCGTCGTACAGCGGTACGCCGGTGGCCCATACATAGGCTCCCCTGCCGTTGTTCAGCATGGGGCAGAAGGTCTCTGCATCCAGAATCTCGCCGGTTCTGCGGATGTTGGCGTATTTTGCCATCAGCTCTTCGTCGTCAAGCTCAAACAGATCAAGCAGCTGCGTCCGCCG
>CAZOTC010000196.1:0-5255 GCA_964582605.1 uncultured Geobacter sp.
GCCGAGGGACAGCGGCGCTACGTAGAATCACTCTCGGCCTATGCCCGCCAGTTTCTCGAACAAATGGAGAAGCCGGATGTGGAGTCCATCGAAGGGCTTTCGCCGGCCATCTCCATCGAGCAGAAGACTACCTCAAAAAACCCCCGTTCTACCGTTGGTACCGTTACCGAGATCTACGATTACCTGCGTCTGCTGTTTGCACGGATCGGTCAGCCCCATTGTCATAGCTGCGGCAAGCCGATCACCGCTCAGACCGTTTCTCAGATGGTGGACCGGATTCTGGCCCTGCCGGAGGGCACCAAACTGCTGCTGCTCTCCCCTATGATCCGTGGACGAAAAGGTGAGTACAAAAAGGAACTGCAGCAGCTGCGCAAGGAAGGTTTCACCCGCGTGGTGATCGACGGTCAGCAGCGGGAGCTGTCCGAAGAGATCGAGCTGGACAAGAAGAAAAAGCACGACATCGATATTGTGGTGGATCGTCTGGTAGTGAAAGAGGGGATTGCCCGACGTCTGGCCGACTCGCTGGAAACCGCCCTGCACCATGCCGAGGGAATTGTCAAGGTGGAGGTGGTTGGCGAGAAAAAGCCGATTATCTTCTCCGAGAAGCTGGCCTGCATTGACTGCGGTATCTCCTATCCTGAAATCGCCCCGCGGATGTTTTCCTTCAACAACCCCTACGGCGCCTGCCCGGACTGTACCGGCCTGGGTACCCGGATGTACTTTGATGCGGATCTGGTGGTGCCCAACCAGGATCTGTCGCTGCGCGAGGGGGCGATTGCGCCGTGGGAAAAACGGCTGGCCTCACCGTTTCATCAGATGACGCTGGAATGCCTGGCTCAGTTTTACCAGTTTGATCTGAATGCGCCCTTCAGGGAGTTGCCTCAGAAGGTTAGAGAGTTGTTACTCTATGGTAGCGGTGAGGAACAGGTCAACTTCTGGTGGGAGGATAATCGGGGCAAGCGGCATACCTACCAGAAACCGTTTGAAGGGGTGCTGAACAATCTGGAACGGCGCTTCCGCGAGACCGAGTCCGATGCGATCCGGGAGGAGCTGGAACCGTTCATGAATGTGATGCCCTGTCCAACCTGTAACGGTGCGCGTCTCAAGCCGGAGGCGTTGCATATCATGGTGGGCGGGCAGAATATCCAGCAGGTCACCGCGCTGTCGATCCGCGATTGTCAGGCGTTTTTCAGGCAGTTGACACTGACCGAGAAAGAGCAGGAGATTGCCCGACGGATTCTGAAGGAGATCAACGAACGGTTGGGCTTTCTGGTCAATGTCGGGCTGGATTACCTCTCGCTGGATCGTACTTCCGGCACCCTGTCCGGCGGTGAGGGGCAGCGGATCAGGCTGGCTACCCAGATCGGCTCCTCACTGGTGGGGGTGCTGTATATTCTGGATGAACCGTCCATCGGCCTGCACCAGCGGGACAATGACCGGCTGCTGACCACCCTGCGTCACCTGCGGGATATCGGCAATACGGTGCTGGTGGTGGAACATGATGAGGATACCATCCTGGCGGCCGATCATGTGCTGGATATGGGGCCCGGTGCCGGGGTGCATGGCGGTGAGGTGGTGGCTCAGGGGACTCCTCGTGAGATTATGGACAATCCTGCCTCATTGACCGGTCGCTATCTGTCTGGAGAACGTACCATCCCGGTGCCGAAAAAGCGGCGCCGCTTTGAGCGGAGCATCACCATCAAAGGGGCCTCTGAGAACAACCTGAAAGGGGTGGATGTAGAGATCCCGCTGGGGGTTATGACCTGCGTTACCGGCGTATCCGGCTCAGGCAAGTCGACCCTGATCATTGACACCCTGCACAAGGTACTGTCCCAGCGGCTGTACCGGAGCAGGGAAAAGGCAGGTGCCTACACGGATATCCTCGGTCTGGAATCGCTGGACAAGGTGATCAACATCGATCAGTCACCCATCGGCCGCACACCCCGTAGTAACCCGGCCACCTATACCGGCGTGTTTGCAGATATCCGAGACCTGTTTGCCAATCTGCCGGAGTCCAAGGTGCGGGGCTACAAGCCGGGCCGCTACTCCTTCAACGTCAAAGGCGGGCGCTGCGAGGCCTGCTCCGGCGACGGTATCCTCAAGATCGAGATGCACTTTCTGCCTGATGTCTATGTGCAGTGCGATGTCTGCAAGGGGGCCCGCTACAATCGTGAGACCCTTGAGGTGCTGTACAAGGGCAAGTCGATTGCCGATGTGCTGAATCTGACCGTGGAGCAGGCCGTTGAATTTCTGGGGGCGATACCAAAGATCAAGAACAAGCTTAAAACCCTGGAAGAGGTGGGGCTTGGCTACATTACCCTGGGACAGGCTGCCACCACGCTCTCAGGCGGTGAGGCCCAGCGGGTAAAGCTGGCCAAGGAGCTCTCAAAACGAGCCACCGGGCGTACCATCTATATTCTGGATGAACCGACCACCGGCCTGCATTTTGAGGATATCCGCAAGCTGCTGGAGGTTTTGCACCGGCTGGTGGATAGCGGCAACACCATCGTGATCATTGAGCACAACCTGGATGTCATCAAAACGGCTGACTGGATTGTTGATCTTGGCCCTGAAGGGGGCGATCGTGGTGGAGAGATTGTGGCCGTCGGCACTCCGGAAGAGGTGGCAAAGGTAACCCGCTCCTGGACCGGTACCTTTTTGAGGAAGATGTTGTGAAGGTAATTTGCCTGTAGATTCACCGAGAGCAGCGCATACGTACCTGCCAAGGGGACGTAGTTGCGTTGGTTTGCTTATCTCTTTTCTGAGAGCAAGTTGACTAGCTTAACAACGTCCCATAAAAGTACGTGCGTGCACCGGTCAAGTACGAGTTGGAAGGAAGACAGAGGAGAGCTGGAAACACAGGCTGCGTACTCTTAATGTGCAAAATATAGCGTGGTGCCTTTTGGCAAAACAACAGTTGAGGAAACGGCATTGGAAAAACTCATTGCACTGTTTGTTATTCTCATCCTGACAGTTGTTTTTGGAGGTGCGCTCGCGAGAGTCTTCCAACGTCCCGATATTGCCGACCTGATTGGTAACGGTATCATGGGGCTTATTGGCTTGATTATATTATTTATTGGCGGTTGTTACGGTGTCGCCTGCCTGAAATTTCGATACATTCTTAAAAAAAGTCCGGTGCAGGATACATCTGATGAACCATCAACAGATGGTCGCAACTGCGAAACGACTCCGGAGAAAAATCCGTAACAGCAGCAATAAATATGTCAGAGACTCTTGAAATTCCGTAGTATCCTCACACCACTACCTAAAGCCGCTGATAGATGCTGTGCTCGTGAACTACCACTGCACGCAGAGAGCGTGCATCAGAACAATCTCTGACTTGTTGACTGCTTTGTACGGGGTGGAACAGGCGGGGGAAGAATGAAGATATCACGTCGCCAGTTTTTAAAGCACGTCTGCTGCATCGGCGCGGTTGCCTCCTACCCGCTCCTGATCGAGCATTGCCTTGTACAGACAAATTCTTACCGGATTCCGGTTGCGAATTTGCCACACTCCTTCAACGGATTCAGGATCGTGCAACTGACCGATCTGCACTTTGGAGCAATGTTCCAGACCCAGTGGATCTATTACATCACCGAGATCACCAACAATATGAAAGGGGATATCATCGTCTGCACGGGGGACTACGTTCAGGGTACAAGCAGCACCAGAGAGATCGACACAGTCTGGCAGCTGCTGTCCAATCTCAATGCGAGTTCGGGCGTATTCTCGGTGCTTGGGAACCATGATCACTGGGCTGATACCGCCCGTTCAGATTACTGGCTAAAGAAGACCGGGCAGGATCTGAGGCACAAGGCAGTCCCTATCCGGCGCGGCCCGGATACTCTCTGGATAGCAGGAGCTGGTGACCTGTTTGAGGATCATCAAGATCTCGACAAGGTTCTTGAACAGATACCGGAAGCGGACTGTCGTATCGTGCTTGCCCACAACCCCGACACAGCGGACACACCTTACAGGAAACGCATCGACCTCATAATCTCAGGACATACCCATGGGGGCCAGGTAAAGATCCCCTTTTTCGGAGCTCCATACCTACCGGTACAGAACAAAGAGTACACTGAGGGGCTTAAACGCTCTCATTGCGGGTGTCCCGTTTTTATCTCTCGAGGTATCGGATCGGCCATTCTTCCTGTCAGGTTCAACTGTTTTCCTGAAATTGCCGTGCTTGAATTGGTATCTGCACAGGATGCTCCTGCCACCCAGTCTATCGTTCTTAAGAGGACAAACATGGAGGCAGGGTAAGCCCTTGCATATGGAAAATGATTGACGTCCCAACCAGCCGGTTGCATGCCGCCCCGCCCTGAGAAACCGGGAGTAGTGGGTGAACCGGGCACTCCGTTATGGGAATTATGCTGTTTGGCGTTGTAATCCGGACGGACAGAACGAAACCCGACAAAGTAAATACAGCTTGAGGGATACCAAATGAGCGAGCTCTACCAGGCACAAAAGAAGCGGGTTGTGATCGTCGGTATGGGGTTTGGCGGTATCAATGCCGCCAGAGAACTGGCCGGCAGCGGCCTGGATGTAGTGCTGCTGGATCGTAACAACTACCACCTGTTCCAGCCGTTGCTCTATCAGGTGGCCACTGCCGGACTGGAACAGGAGTCGATCGCCTATCCGGTCAGGGCCATGGTGCGGGATTGGTATAACCTGTCATTCAGGATGGGAGAGGTAACCGGGCTGGATCTGGATGCCGGGACCGTGCTGACCGACAAGGGGGCTATCAAGTACGATTATCTGATTCTGGCCGGCGGCAGTGTCACCAACTACTTTGGCAACCAGGGGGTTGCCAGCCATGCCTTTGACCTGAAGAAGCTGACCGATGCCGAACGGTTGCGTAACACGATCCTGACAACCTTTGAACTGGCTGCCCAGGAGGACGACCCGGTTCGGCGCAGGGAGCTGCTGACCTTTGTCGTGGTTGGCGGCGGTCCCACCGGGGTTGAGTTTGCCGGAGCATTGTCAGAGCTGATCTGTTTTGTCTTCCGTAAGGATTACCCCACCCTGCGGGTTGAGGAGAGCCGGGTACTGCTGCTTGAGGCGGCCCCGACACTGCTGGGAGCCATGCCGGAGCGATTGCGTCGCTACGCTGAAAAGCGCCTGACCGAGATGGGGGTTGAAGTGCGCTGCAACTCCCTGGTGGCTGATGCCACTGAGGATGAGGTCCGTCTGGGTAGCGGCGAGGTGATAGCCACTCGTACGCTGTTCTGGTCGGCCGGAGTCAAGGCAGCCCC
>CAZOTC010000197.1:0-5249 GCA_964582605.1 uncultured Geobacter sp.
TTACCGGCCCCTTCCACATGGGCTGCCTCAATGGCGGCATTGACCCCCAGCAGGTTTGAGAACATGGCCACATCCTCAAGGTCGTCGATCAACAGCTGGAAATCATCCCGCAGTTTGTCGGCCTCAGCCCCTTCGCCCAGCGACACCTGTTTGCTGAACTCCTTCATCCCTTTGGCGGTTTCAGTGCAGCGCTGTCCCAGTTTACGAATCTCATGGGCCACCACCCCGAAGCCGCCGGCCGAAGTTCTGATCCTGATCGCCTTGTCCAGGGCGCTGGTGGAGAGGGTGCCGGTCTCCTTGGCAATGCCGTCGATCTCGCTGACAATGGCTGAGGTATTTTCAGCTGCCTCGCGAATCCGGACCATGGCCCCCAGCATCCGCTCCATGGCTGCCTGGGCATCTTCCATATTTTCGGCAGCCTCGTGCACCTTCTGCTTGGCCTCGCCGGTCTTGGAGGTACTGGTGGCGGCTCCGGCCGCAATCCGCTCCAGGCTGCCGGAGGTATCGGCCAGCTGGTTGCTCTGCTCGGTGGCCCCTTCAGCCACAACCGAACTGCCTTCACTGATCTGACGCCCCACTTCCGAGACCAGCTCTACGGTCTCGGCAACCTGGGAGATGGCACCGTGCAGCGCCTCTGCCGTGCTGTTCATCGCCTTGCGGATCACGGCATGGTCGCCATGGTAGCGGCCCCGCATCCGGGCACTCAGATCGTAGTTTGCCAGACGTCCCAGCACGTTGCCGGCCTCATTGACCGGGTCCAGCACCGCATCCAGGGTACCGTTCATACCGCGGATCAGCTCCTGCCAGATGCCGTCGTAATCCCAGTCATTACCTCTGGTTTTCAGGTTCCCTTCCCGCACCGAATCGGTCAGGTTGGTGGTCTCCTTGTGCATGCCGTACAGGATCGCCAACAGGGTGTTGATGTTCTGCTTGATGGTGTTGTATTCCCCCTTGTACTCGTCAATCACAAAGGGAGGAATCCGGCCGTGGGCGATCTCGTCCAGGGCGGTACCGGCCAGACGCATCGGTGCGATCAGGGCATCCAGCATCCGGTTGACCAGCATCAGCAGCTCGGCATCCTGGGGAGCATGCCCGGCCGGGTCACAGCGTTCGTCAAGCCTGCCGGCCATCATGGCCTCGGCAACAGAGTGAATGGCAGCATAGGTGGTCAGCGGTTGATCAGGCATGGCTACTCCCTCGGAATCAGCTGAAAACAGCGATTGTAATTCTGTGCAGACAACTCTGACCGCTTCCGGTACGGCAGCGGCAACCGGCGGGGTCATCGGTTCGCCCAGCAGGTCAAAACAGCGTCCTTCAACCCCCACCAGCAGGATACGCGGCGGCATCCGCTCCGGGTAGAGAGTCCGGCCGATGGCGATGGTGTCCTTCAGACCGATACCGTGGGCAGAGACCGCGTTGCCGTCACCGGCTGCAGGCAGCTGATCCCACGACCAGAGATGCACCGTACCGTGGGGGGCGCCGAACTGCACCGCATCCACCACGATCAGCAGCTGATCCCGGCCGGACAACAGCTCCAGCATGGCCACACCGCCCACCGCGCAGTACTCCAGACGGACAGCATCCGGCAGCCCGGCCTCAGACAGCGCATTGAAGACCGCATACCCCACGGCATCATCGGCCACCAGCTCGTTGCCGATGCAGACCACCAGGGCGCGGGTCGGCGTCACTGGCTGCAGGTCCTGATGCTGCAGACCGGACCGGTTTCAAGGATCTCGGACTTGACCGGGCGGTGCAGCAGCTCATTCACGATACCGTCAAAATAGGAATGAAACAGGCGGCAGACCGCACTACCGGTCTCCATCTTGCGCAGTGTACAGACATCCCGCAGGGCACAGCGATCGAAACGTACGGTTGCGGCAGCATCACCATCCGGCACAGCAGTCATCTCAAAACCGGCCTGCATTCGTTCGGCAAGCAGCTCCAGCACCGAAGCCAGCGTCGGCTCCTGCAGGCTGAGCGGCAGCTTGCGGGCCATGGAACGTCCCGCAATCCGCCCCACCGGTGCGGTTGCCCCCCCCATGATGTTGTCAATCGTATTGGCAAAGCTCTCGATCAGAAAGGCCACCTCGGTAAAGGCTGCCTGATGGTCTTCAGGACTCATCTGCAGGGCGTTGTCGTTGGTCATAGGAATTTCCCCATCCGCTTGCTGAATTCCAGATCGCGGTAGAAGTTTTTCACCTGGTGGTAGTTGCTGTGGGTGATCGCCCCGGATGGACAGATGTAGGCGCAGGAGAGGCAGGCGATGCAGTCCTCGGCATGTCCCACGGTGCAGAGCCGTTTCTGCTCGTCAAACCCGAAGACCTTGGTGGGGCAGATATCAACGCACATCTCGCAGCCCCGGCAGGCCTGGTCATGGACATGGATCTCAACCGTTTGTGCAGTGCTCACAGGCTACCTCCTGATGGTCCTGACGGTTTCGCCGCCACGGGTGATGGTGATATCCAGCGGCATCGCCCCGACGGCATGGGTGGCGCAGGAGAGACAGGGGTCATAGCAGCGGATGCTGAACTCGACGGCGTTCAGCAGCTGCTGGTCATCGGGTCGCTGCAACACGTGGGAAACAGCGGCATGTTCGATGGAACGGTTGATGATGGCCTGATTCTGCTGGGTGGCCACAATAAGGTTGGCGGCCCGCACAATGCCGTCCTCGTCGATCTCGTAATCGTGGATCAGGGTGCCGCGGGGCGCTTCGGAGTGACCAACGGCACGGCCTCCCTTGAATTTGACCGGCACCCGGGTCTCACCGTTCACCGCCGGGTCGCGCAGGATGTCGCCGGCCCGTTCAACGGCCCAGATCAGCTCCACCAGCTTGGCATAGGCCTGGAACAGGGTGATATGGCAGGGATAGCCGCCGAGTTTGAACATTTCTTCCATTTCACGGGTGGCCCACTCGGTGTTGAATTGCCGCATGGCGTTCATCCGGGCCAGGGGACCGACCCGGTAGTCATGCACCGCCCCCCCATGACGGAAGCTGACCCGCTTCATGTAGGAGAAGTCCACCACCGATTCAACCAGATACTGGTCATAGTCCTGCACCGGAAACTCGGCCTTGACCACGCCGTTCTCATCAACCGCACGGATGTTTCCCTCAATCAGCGAGATCCGGTTGTTCAGCACCGTACCTACCCCCCAGGATGGAGCGACCCAGTCGGAGAGCATGGCCGGATGTTTCTCGATCATGGTCATCACCAGCTGTTTCACCACCGGTGCCAGGTCCTGGGCCAGCTGTTTCCCTTCATCAACCAGACTCTGCAGCAGACCGCGCTTTTCGCTGTCCAGCACAAAGGTGATCCCCCCGGCCACCGAGGTGACCGGATGGGTACCGCGCCCGCCGACGATCTCGTTGATCCGCTGGCCGACCGATCTGATCCGCAGCGCCTTTTTGGCCACCTCAGGGTTGGCCTGTACGATCCCCACCACATTGCGGATGGCCGGGTCGGCATCCAACCCCAGCACCAGGTCGGGCCCCTGCAGTACGAAGATCGACAGGGCATGGGAGTGGATGATATGCCCCATGTACATCAGCTCCCGCAGCAGCATGGCAGCCGGTGGGGCAACGACACCACAGGCATGGTCAAGGGCGTTGGAGGCGGCAATATGGTGGGCTGTTGGGCAGACCCCGCAGATCCGGGCGGTGATGTGGGGCATCCGGTTGGCCTCCATCCCCACCAGGATCTTTTCAAAGCCGCGCAGTTCGTTCACCACCAGACCGGCGTTATCCAGCGAGCCGTCTTCCTTCAGGTTGACAAACACCTTGGCGTGGCCTTCGATGCGGGTGACCGGGTCGATCCGTATGGTTCGTGAGTTAGTGGGTTCTGTATGGGCTGACATCTCGTCTTCCTCCTAGCCGTGCGCGGCTTCGTAATCCTCATTGGCCTCATGGATCCATTTTTTAATCAGGAAGGTGGGCTTCTCGCTCACCATCGTACTGGCCATGGTGTAGGAGTAATGGGATTTTGAACTCTTCTCGATCTCTTTGATGATCTCTTCCCGCGGGATTTTGGTCATGCGGGCCATCCGGTCGGCGATCTCGGTACGGATATCCCGATTCGGCTCGGAGAGAATCTGCATCGTGGCACCGGCACAGCCGGTACAGGGCACCCCGTTGGTGGGACAGGGAGAGAGACAGCGGTCGATGGTGGCCGATCCCATGCAGATGTAGCCCTGGGACAAAAAGCAGAGATCAGGGTCGGGAATGCCGTCGGTATGCTGCCTGATGGCAGCGACATCGCTCTTCTTCATCTGACGCTTGCACTTGGCGCAGACCGATTCCTTGGTGGCCTTGGGGGTGCGCCCTTCCAGCAGCGAGAGCAGGGCGTCAAAGATATAGGTTGGATGCGGCGGGCAGCCGGCAAGGTACAGATCAACGTCAATCACCTTGTCGATCGGCGTCACCGACACCTCAAGCGGGGAGATCTCACGGTTGGGCAGGGTATGGGTACCGGTGGTCTTGTTGTTCAGATAGACCGCATCGGCAATCTCTTCACGGGTATGGACATTGCCCGCCCCGGCCGGACCGCCGAACACGGCACAGGAGCCCCAGGCGATGATCAGGTCGCAGCTCTTGCGCATCTCGATGGCCGCTTCCCGGTCATGTTCGCTGCGGATAGCACCTGAAACCAGGCCAATCTTGGCCGGTGGGTAGTCCTTGACATCGGTCAGCACCGGACAGCGCTGAATCCGGACCGACTCCAGCACCGCCAGGATCTTTTCATGCAGGTCCACAATGGCGATATGGCAGCCGGAACAGTCGGACAGCCATTCGGTGTTGATGGTTACCGGTTCGGCGCTCATGCGGCACCCCCTGCAGTACGGATGGTCAGCTTCTTCATGCAGGCGTTTTCACCGGCATGGATGATCTCCAGCGCCGAATCGGCCCCCATGATGGTCTGCAGCGCACCGGCAAAGAAGCCGTTCATCATGGTGCAGAGCGATCCCTTCTGGCAGTGGCCGAAACGGAACAGGGACTGGCGGATCATACAGTCCCGAAAGACCAGGCTGATCTCCTGCCCTTCCGGGGTCTGCTGGACCAGCTCCGGTTGATCATGCATCTTGAAGGTCTCGAACAGCCAGAGAAAGCCGTTTTTTACCAGCACGTCCCGGGTGGCCTGCAAGGCCAGTTCAAGGTTGTCGGTTTTGGGGATGTTGCCGGAAAGGTTTTTACCGAGATTCTTACCGGCCAGATAGGAGATGCTGTTGGCTGACTCGCCGATCGCCTCTTCCATGCC
>CAZOTC010000198.1:0-5236 GCA_964582605.1 uncultured Geobacter sp.
AAATCAGATAAATTAACGTCAGCTGAGTGGAACATGGAAAAACCTCTCAGTTTTGCAGGATGTGCGACATGTCCGGTAAAGACTGAAAGAATCTAGCATACAAGACCATTTGGGTCTACTTTGATTTTTTTGTGGAATGGCTTGATTAGAGAGAAGGTTCAGCTGATGAATTCTGCCCCTTTTGCTGCACAGCAACTGCAAGCTCATGTTTAAATCTTGCACGCATTACGGTACCGACATGCCGCTGACCTGCACCCGCTGGCTTCGCCACTGGGACACCTGCACACAATCGCCCCCTCGAAGGTGGCCAGGCTGTGCGCTATCCGTAACCCCTTGGTTCTGCAGCGGTTATCGGTATTACAGGTTGCCTCAAAGGCAGTTGATCTGGCGGTGGTACTGGCCATGGATGGAACGATCACCGTGCCACATACCCGCGCCAGGTTCGTTGGCATCGTCGTCGGCTCCTCAATACTGGCTGAGTATGCCTGCGTCGCCTCCTCCTTGCCGCCTGCCTGTCATCGTGCCTGCAGCACGGTGCTGTGCTGCAATGGTATGGCACATGGGTTTTATTTCTCCAGGAAACGGTTGCTAACCGTAATTCAAGGCTTGTCCTGTCTGGCGCCGCAGGCCCAGCAGTGGCGTGACAGGGTATGCTTCGGCTTGCCGCAGGCCGGGCAGGGGCTGAACTGCATGTAGCCGCAATATGGGCAGGCTCGTGCGCCGGTGGGCAGATGTTTGCCGCACTGCTGGCATTCTCCCTTGGCAATCCTGCGCTCCAGCAGCTTTTCACGGGAAAAGAGCTTCTTCTGAAAGATGTAGATCAGGAACAGGGCCGCACCAATGGCAAGGGCAATGATCAGATAGTGCCAGACAGCCACCAGCTTGAGTGAGGTGAGCAGCTCAATCAGCTTCTGCAGCAGCTTCTTGGGGATGATGTCGTAGATGGTCTCGATCAGCTTGCAGAAAATCGGGATGGATGAGACCACCAGCAGATGGGATGAAACGAGGGTCTGCACGCCTCTGCTGTGTTTAACGGCGGCACTGTTCCAGGCATAAAAGACCGCACACAGCGGCAGCAGAAACAGCAGCTGCATACCCAGCTTCTTGACAGGAAACCAGAAGTTCAAACCACGCAGTTCAGACAGCAGAGCCTGGCGGTCGCCGGCCTGGGAGTTTTGCAGTTTTGACCAGAGCGCCGCCACCTTCTGGTGTGCGTTAATTGCCGTCTCCAGTTCGGCTATCCTGGTTTTCAGGCTGTTCAGGCTGCCGGTCTTCTTTTTAAACTCTGTACGGGTGGCATCCACCTCTGTGGCCGGTTCCGGCTGCTGGGCTATGGTCTCAAGCAAGGCGGTGTCGTAGCTGCCCTTCAGGCGATCAATCCCGCGCTGCAGCTCCTGTGCCTCCCGTTCCGCCTTGCCCCGCTCATCAAAGGCGGCAACCAGCGGCTTGTCGTTCTTGATCTGATCCAGCAGATCAAGGTACGGGGTACAGGCCGGGTGCCGCTCACGCTGTCTGACAGCAGGCGGATGATAGTAGCTGTTGTTTGAGGCGGTCACCAGGTGTGACAGGTTTTCAATCCGGCTGGTCGGGTTCCAGCTGCGGTCAATCACCATCTCACGGCAGGCAGAGGGGATGTAGTCGTCCGGTGTGGTCAACTGGCGGGTATGTTCACTCAGCCCATTGAAGATGGCGGTCAGGATGAACAGATCCAGAAAGATAACGATCACCAGCGCGGCCTTGCCTAAAGGCTGATTATCAAGACTGGTCAGACTGTTTTTTGTGCCGATCAGCTTTGTTTTGATGCGTGTTACCAGACTCATGGTGTTCTCCTTGGGTGAGTGGTGCCTGATAGGTCATACGCCTTGTTGAGCACAACCAGTAACAATCTGCCGGATACGCCACGCATCATCGCGGCGTCAGCGCAAACACACCCCAGCCCAGGTAGTCTCGGGTGTAGGTGGCGTAGCGCACCGGTTCAGAGGCCAGTTGAGCCCGAACCTCTTGTGCAAACTCGTCGTCAGGATTTTCGGCAAGCCAGCGGCGCATGGTGAGCCATTTTGCCGCCTCGTATCGGTCCCAGCCGTCCTGATCAGCCAGAACCAATTCAACCAGGTCATAGCCAAGCGTACCAAAAGAGGCGATAAGTCCCGGCAGGGTGAGAAAGTCGGAGATCGCATTGGCAAGGCAGCCCTTGGCAACCTCTTCTGTTGGCGGTACCAGCCGCCAAAAGGGCTCGCCGATCAGGATGATCCCGTTGGTACTCAGGCTGCGCTTCAGCAGCTCGATAGTGCAACTCCCCCGCCGATCCAGGTGGCGCCGATACAGGCTGCTACGCCCACTTTCTGGTCAGCAACGTAGCCTGCAGCATCGTTATGGATGAAGGCAACCTGATCGGCCACCCCCAGCTCTGCGGCGCGGAGTTTGGCCTGCTGGGTAAACAGCGGGCTCATGTCGATGCCGGTGCCGGTAATGCCATGATCCCGCGCCCAGGTGCAGAGCATCTCCCCTGAACCGCTGCCCAGGTCAAGCACGCTGGTTCCCGGTTCCAGACGCAGCGCTGCACCGAGCGTGGCCAGCTTTTCAGGTGTAATCGGGTTATGGATGCGGTGAGCGCTTTCGGTGATGGTGAATATCCGTGGTATGTCCATTGTATGGAAGTCTCCTTGTGGGGTCCTATATAGGTAATCACATATTGCTGCATAATCCGAGAAATCAAGCAGGATAATCCGAGAAAAGTAAACTGATAATCCGAGAAATATGAGCACATATTCCGAATAATCGCGGCCTATAATCCGAGAAAAAGCGTTGCTATCTGCCGTCAATCCTTGATGCGGCTCAGTAGGCGTATCCCGGGTATGACCACCAGCAGGTTCAGTATGCCCATCAGGCTGAACCCCTCTGCAGCGGTCAGATGTAGGGGGCCGCTGAACAAAAAGGTCAGGCCTGAGGCAATCAGGATACCGATCCAGCTGACAAAGCTGGAGGCCGCCAACACCTCGCCCCTGATGGCGTCCTCTGCCTGCAGTTGGATGAAGGTTTGCAGCGGCAGAGAGAACAAGCCGGCACTGATGCCGTACAACAGGATCACGGCAATCACCGGATAGACACTGCCGGGCGCCAGCTGCAGCAGTACCGACGCTGTTGTCAGACCAAAGCCGCCCAGTATCACAATCCCCCATGAAACTCCGCTGCCGGACAACCGGGCTGCCAACAGCGACCCGACAGCTATGCCGAAGGCTGAGGCCAGGAAGAGATAACCGCTCTGTGCCCCGCTGAAACCCAGCCGCTGGATACCGTACGTGATCAGGTTCAGCTGGGCAAAGGCCCCCAGCAGCCAGAACCAGGCAAGGCCAATGATCGCCAGCATCAGGCGGCGGTCATGACGGACCCGGTGCAAGGTCCGGAAGATCTCGGCAGGGAAGAAACGGATCGTTCGGTCCGGCGCAATTGCCGGAACCTCCGGCAGCCGCTGTGCCGCAACAAGGCCGATCATGGAGAGAGATAGGCAAAAACAGGCGGCCAGCCAGAAACGGCCGGATACCGCCTGGGTCAGGGCAGGCCCCAGCACTGTGCCGATGATAATGGCAAAAAAGGTAAATGCTTCAATCAGGCCGTTGGCGCGGGAGAGTTCTTCACGGGGCGCCAGCTCGGGGATGATGCCGTATTTGGTCGGGGAAAACAGGGCGCTCTGGGCCGACATCAGAAACATCAGCAGATACAGCCCTGCCGGCAGCTGGAATGCAAACAGCAAGACGGCCAGAGCGGTAACCGCCACCTCCATTACCTTGACGCCGATGCTGACGCTACGTTTGCTGTAGCGGTCGGCCAGACAGCCTGCCGGTGCCGAGAAGAGCAGAAACGGCAGGGCAAATGCGGCGCCGACACTGGCGGTGATGATGCCGGTCTTTTCCGTGCCCTGGAGTCTGATCAGAAAAAAGATGATTAGCAGCTTGAGGATGTTGTCGTTCATGGCCCCCAGGAACTGGGTGATGTTGAGGGCCTGCAAGCCGGTTGGCGGTCTGGACATGGAAACTCCTTTGATCGGATTCCCAATCTCTATACCAGAAGAACGGGTGGGTTGCGAATCGCAAACCGTAACTTGCCATCTGGCTCAAGTCACGCTACCCTGTACAGCATGGAACCCAAAGGACCGGCAGCATTCAAATATAATAGCGAGGGGAGCAGCAATGCCGGCCTGATCGGGTTGCTGGTTGCCGGCTTCCTGATTACCTTTATCGCCATCACGCAGTTCGGTCCCTGGGCTGCCTGGGGGATGTTGTTGCCGGTGGGGATTGCCGTCTACCTGATCCGGGCCGGGATGCGCAAGGCTCTGATCATTGCCCCCCGTTATCTGATTGTGGGGGAGGCGATCATCTACTACAACACTGTTGCCAAGGCGCAGGTTGATCGTCACCGCCAGGTACTGACCCTGGTCTCTGAGCGTGGCAAGCGGGTGCTGATCGAGGCCGATCGGTTTCCCACCAATGCCCGCAAGGATTTCAAGATCAAGGCCAACAAAAAGGCTAAGTTTGACAAGACCGTAGAGAAGATCTTGGCGCGGCTGCAGGGAGTAACCCCTGAATTCATCGGTTGAGCATAACCGTTCTGTCCGGCAGTTTTCCCGGCATATTCATCTGCTGTATGTGCCCACGCTCTACTGCAACCTCTCCTGCCGTTACTGTTACCTGGGCAGTCAGACCGATCCAACCACCCTGAAGCTGGATGCAGGCAGGGCCGTAGCCACCTTGCAGCAGGCGCTGCAGAGGTTTCTGGATGCCGGTGTTCTGCCGTTTAATGTCTCGTTGCATGGCGGTGAGGTCACAACCCTGCCGCCAAAGGTGCTGGATCAGCTCTTTACCGCCATCAACCGTCATTATCTGGATTATTTTGATCAACTGAACGCCCTGGGCTATCGCAAATCAGTCCCCCATCTCAAGACCAACCTGTTTAATTTCCATAAGCTGTATGAGCTGTTTGACCGGCATCGGGTCTCCATCAGTGCCAGTATTGATCTGCCGCTATCCCTGCATGGCAGGTACCGCACGGATCGTCGTGGCCGGTCCTGGCTGAACCGCACGATTGAAAACCTGCGCCTGCTCGCACGCTATCCCCACAGCAAGAAGATCTCAGCCACCCTTTACCAACAACATCTGCAGGATATCCCGGCCCTGATTGACGATATCTGGACCATTCACCGTGAGCTGGGCTTTGACATGAATAACTTCAATATCATGTT
>CAZOTC010000199.1:0-5198 GCA_964582605.1 uncultured Geobacter sp.
CCGGTGCGAGGATCCATCATGAAGGAGAGCAGAATCCAGCCTTGCGGATTGAGTATCTCGTCTACGGTAAGATCGCCGGAATCGGTCTTGTCCACCGCAATCATCATATCTTCAATACCGGGGAATTTTGCAGCACCGCCATAGTAGTCATAAATGACCCGGGCGCAGCTCTTTTCCCAGCGGCTTTCGCCCTTGAAGTCGCAATTAAACTTGAGCCGCTCATCTTCGCTCATGTGGTGGTCAAACCAGAGTCCGCAGCCGGGAATGAAGGGGATGTTTGCCAGCACATCATCCTCGGTAGCCTCTACTTTGCCATCCTGAACATCCTTGGGGTGAACAAATTTGTAGGATTCAATAATCCCTGCTTCTTTCAGCAATACTGCGCAGACCAGACCATCAAAATCAGAACGGGTAATCAGACGCATGTGGCTCCTCCTGGGTAGTGTGCTTTTTGATGGGCAAGTATATCAGAACTTCACTCCAAGTGCATCAGCTACGGTGTGAATATCTTTGTCCCCGCGGCCGGAGAGGCAGACCACAACAGTCTGATCCGGCGACATGGTTGGGGCCAGTTTGAGGGTGTGGGCAATGGCGTGAGACGATTCCAGTGCAGGCATGATTCCCTCTTCGCGGGTCAGGCGCTGGAATGCCTCCAGTGCCTCATCATCCGTAATTGAGACGTACTCGGCCCGCCCGGTATCCTTCAGCCAGGCATGTTCAGGACCGACACCGGGATAATCAAGCCCGGCAGAGATGGAGTGGGCGTTGGCCACCTGGCCATGCTCATCCTGCAGGAGGTAGCTGCGCTGGCCGTGCAGGATACCCGGCTTGCCGGCACAGAGCGGGGCGGCATGGGCGCCTGTCGCAATGCCGTGCCCGGCAGCTTCAACGCCGATCATCCGTACAGAGCTGTTCTTCAGAAAGGGGTAGAACAGCCCCATGGCGTTGCTGCCGCCGCCGACGCAGGCCACCAGTACGTCCGGCAGGCGTCCTTCAGATTTCCGGTGCTGCTGTTTCGCTTCGTTTCCGATTACTGACTGAAAGTCCCTGACCATCATCGGGTAGGGGTGCGGACCGGCTACGGTGCCGATCACGTAGAAGGTCGTTCGGATGTTGGTGACCCAGTCCCGCAGAGCCTCATTCATAGCATCTTTAAGGGTTGCGGTGCCGGCAGTCACCGGGTTCACGGTGGCCCCCAGCAGTTTCATGCGGAAGACGTTCAATGACTGACGGCGGATATCCTCTTCCCCCATGAACACCTCGCACTGCATACCAAACAAGGCCGCTATGGTGGCAGTGGCTACGCCGTGCTGTCCGGCACCGGTCTCGGCAATCACCCGTTCCTTTTTCATCCGTCGGGCAAGAAGCCCCTGGCCGATGGTGTTGTTGACCTTGTGAGCACCGGTGTGGTTCAGATCTTCACGCTTCAGGTAGATCTTTGCTCCACCCAGTTGCCGGGTCAGTTTTTCTGCAAAATAGAGCGGTGAGGGACGACCGACATATTCACGCAGGTAGTGCTGAAACTCCTGTTTGAATTCCTTGTCGTTGCGGTAGTGTGCATAGGCCTCTTCCAGTTCTTTCAGGGCCGGCATCAGGGTTTCCGGCACATAACGACCGCCGTGGATGCCGAAGTGACCGCGTTTGTCAGGTTGTTTCATTTAGAGGGATTCCTTTGCGTTACGTATAAACTCTCGCACCTTGTCAGCGTCCTTTTTGCCGGGTGCTGATTCCACGCCGCTGGATACATCAACGGCATAGGGCCGTACCTGACGTATTGCGTCAGCTACATTTTCTGCGGTTAGCCCCCCTGCCAGAATTATCAGGTGATTGCGAAGAACTGCTTCACGGGCTATCTCCCAGTTGAAGCTGGTGCCGGTACCACCGTAAAAAGAAGGAGAGTAGGCATCCAGCAGGCAGCCGGAGAGACGGTAATCGGTTATCGGATCAAGACAGGTCAGGGTCCGTACCCGGAATGCCTTGACGGTTCGGTTTTCAATCCTGCTGCAGTAGTCAGGCGTTTCATCGCCGTGAAGCTGTATCAGGCCCAGCCTGCAGAAGCGGCTGATCTGGTTGACCGTGTCAGCCTCCTCGTTTACAAATAGGCCGACAGTCTGCACGAACGGGGGTAACAGGTTGATGATCCGGGCAGCCTCTTCCGGAAAGATATGTCGGGGTGATTCCTTATAAAAGACAAACCCCAAGGCATCCGCACCGGCTTCTGCAGCGGTCAGGGCGTCCTCGGGGCTGGTTATGCCGCAAATTTTTACTTTGGTCATAAAAGGGGCCAGGGGTCAGGGGCCAGGGGCCAGACAGGTCTCAGTCGGACCTCGGACCCTGGGCCCTGGACCTTAGATATTCACCTTCGGCAGATGTTTCAGCGATTCCTGCACCATCTCCGCCGGATACTCATAATCTTCCAGATTACCTGCCAGATAGTTGTCATAGGCGGTCATATCCATGAAACCGTGGCCGGAGAGGTTGAACAGGATGGTTTTTTCCTTGCCTTCTTCCTTGGCTTGCAGCGCCTCGTCAATGGCAGCCCGTATCGCATGTGAAGACTCGGGCGCAGGTACGATTCCTTCTGTCTTGGCAAACAGGATTGCACCCTCAAAGCAGCCGGTCTGCATGACGGCGCGGGCCTCAATCAAACCGGCATGGTAAAGTTGAGACACCAGTGGGGAATCACCGTGGTACCGCAGGCCACCGGCATGGATACCGGGCGGCATGAAGTCGTGGCCGAGGGTGTACATCTTGGCAATCGGTCCCAGTTTGGCGGTGTCGCCGTAGTCAAAATCATAGACCCCCTTGGTCAGGGTAGGGCAGGAGGCCGGTTCTACTGCAAGACAGCGTACCTTTTTACCGTTTGCCTTTTCAGACATAAACGGAAAGGCCAGACCGGCAAAGTTGGAACCGCCGCCGCAGCAGGCAATGACCACATCCGGATAGTCACCCACCATCTTGAACTGTTCAATCGCCTCCAGGCCGATCACGGACTGATGCATACAGACATGATTCAACACGCTGCCCAGTGCATAGTTGGTGTCGCTGTGGGTGGCGGCATCTTCAACCGCTTCGGAGATGGCCAGACCCAGGCTGCCGTTTGAGTCCGGATCCTGTGCCAGTGCTGCACGTCCGGCTTCGGTCTGATCAGAGGGAGAAGGGTGCACCGTGGCCCCCCACATCTGCATCATGGATTTGCGGTACGGTTTCTGGAAATAGGAGACCTTGACCATGTAAACCGTGCATTCCAGACCGAACAGGCTGCAGGCCAGAGACAGGGAACTGCCCCATTGTCCGGCTCCGGTCTCGGTAGCCAGCCGTTTGATGCCGGCCTGCTTGTTGTAAAAAGCCTGGGGAATGGCTGAGTTTGGCTTGTGGGAGCCTGCCGGAGAGACCCCTTCATATTTGTAATAGATTTTTGCCGGGGTTCCCAGCGCCTTTTCCAGACGGTGTGCCCGGAACATGGGGGAAGGGCGCCACATGGTGTAGATAGTGCGGACCTCTTCCGGGATGTCGATCCAGCGCTGGGATGACATCTCCTGCTCTAGAATGGCAGGCGGAAAGATGGCCAGCAGTTCTTCGGGGGTTACCGGTTCACCGGTGCGGGGGGAAATAACCGGTGCGAGAGGCCCTGGCAGGTCGGGAATAATGTTGTACCATTGCTTGGGTATTTTGTCTTCGGGCAGGATTATTTTGGTCTGCATGCCGTTCTCCTATTCAAGATTGTCTTCTATGCGAATCAGTCGGCTTTTTTCACTGATAAAATCGAAGTTGTCGATTTCGGTCAGAGCGGCCCGGATCGCCCCTTCGCGGGCTTCGTGGGTCATGATCACGATTGGCACCGCCTGCCCGCCGTTGTGGCGGGCGGTCTGCACCATGGATTCGATACTGATGCCGTTTTTGCCCAGCACTCCGGCGATACCGGCCAACACTCCCGGCTGATCCAGGGCGGTAAAGCGCAACATGAAGCTGGTAACAATCTCCTCCATCGGCTTCAACGGCAGGGTGGTAACGGTGTCATCCAGAAAACCCAGCGGTGCCGCACGACGGTTTTGAACGCCGGCGCAGATACTGCGTGAGAGGGCGATCAGGTCGCCTGCAATGGCGCTGGCCGTTGGATTCTGACCTGCTCCACGCCCGTAGAACAGCACCGGCCCGACAAAATCGCCGGTCAGGCGGATGGCGTTGAAGACCCCGTTCACATCGGCCAACGGGTTGTTTAACGGGATCATGGTAGGATGGACACGCAGTTCAAGCTGACCGTCATCGGTCCGTTTGCCGATGGCCAGCAGTTTGATCCGGTAGCCGAACTCAGCGGCATAACTGATATCAATACCGGAAATGCCGGTAATCCCTTCGGTATGGATCGCATTGAAATCGATCCTGGTGCCGAAGCAGAGTGATGCAAGCACAGCCAGCTTGTGGGCGGTATCGGTGCCCTCAATATCAAAGGTGGGGTCAGGCTCGGCATAGCCCAGTTCCTGAGCGCTTTGCAAGACATCTCCGAAGTCGGCTCCTTCCTGGGTCATCCGGGTCAGGATGTAGTTGCAGGTGCCGTTCATGATGCCGAAGACCGAGCCAAAACGGTTGCCGGCCAGATTTCCCTTGATGGCGGAGAGTACCGGGATACCGCCTCCTACCGCTGCCTCAAACTGCACTTCTACCCCTTTACGGGCCGCTGCCGCATAGATCTCTTCACCGTGTAAAGCCAGCAGGGCCTTGTTGGCGGTCACCACATGTTTGCCCGCCTCAATCGCCTGTAGCACAAAGGTTTTGGCCGGTTCATAACCGCCGATCAGCTCGATCACAATACTGATTTCAGGATCATTGAAGATCTGGTTGACATCAGTGGTCAGCAGGGCAGCATCAACCATGACCCCGCGGTCAGTAGTGATATCAAGGTCTGCAATCCGTTTCAGGATAATTCCCTGTCCTACCTTCTGCTCTATCGTCTGTGCATTCTCCTGCAGCAGCCGGACTACCCCTGCACCTATATTTCCAAATCCAATCAGGCCAACCTTGATTTCGCTCATTTACGTATCACTCCGCTCCTCATCCTTGGCACAGGCCTCCAGTTCATCCAGGATACCGTTCACAAAGGAGGGAGACTCCTTGTCTCCGTATTTTTTGGCGATCTCGATCGCCTCATTGATGCTGACCTTCTTGGGGATATCGCGTCGGAACAACAGTTCAAAGGC
>CAZOTC010000200.1:0-5186 GCA_964582605.1 uncultured Geobacter sp.
TTCTCAATCAGTTTTTCACCATAGGCAAGCCCACGGTCGGGATAACCCCAGAAAACAGGCTCAGAGAGCCCTAAAAGTGCTGCCGCTGCCAGGGATTCCCGACTGCGGATCTGCACCAGGCCGCCTGGGTCACCGCCCCCCCCGGCTGCCCCGTCGGTAACGATAACGACTGAAACCGGCACGTTGCGCGCACGCAGCAACGCTAACGCACCGCCACAGCCGAACACTTCATCATCCGGATGGGGGGCAAAGACCAGCACCTGCCGGGCTTTCGGCAGGCATGTTGCCGTCCGGGACACCAGTTCGTTTTCGTCTGCTATGCGCGAGCCCATATCGGTATCGGTCTACTCCTGCGTTTGGGCTGCAGGCTCCTGATCGGAGCTGCCGACATCGCTAGAGGAGTTTGCAGGCGTTCCCAGGGCACGCAAGAGGGTTGCGGCAAGCTCTGCTATTTTTTCGGGCGGTAGTGCCGTGTCCGCCATTGCCGCTATCATCTCCTCTGCCTGCTTTTGTGTTGTTTCCATGTCTTGTCTCCTTTTTTTGTGTGAAATTGTATCCTACCGGTAATCGGTATCGCCGCCGGTAAGCCACCAGCGGTCGGCAAAACGTTCCGGGTTTCCGCCGGAACTGAACGGAGACCATCCGCCACTACGCATAGCATACGCTACTGACTATGTTACGACATCACTGCGTGAAAGCCAACGAGCTTCAGTCGTGTGAAGTACGTCAAGGTTGGCCGCTTGTTTTCTTAACGGAAATCCGTATCACCAGACATAAGCCACCAGCGGTTGCGTTGTGTCTGCGGGAGGGGGTTGTCCGACCATTGGTCCGCCGGCACGATGATTTCTGTGGGAGAGATCGTTGCGCCAAGTGCGGCGAAACGATGCTGCTGACTTGCAGTTATCCAGCCAAAAACACGGACGGCGTTGCTCTTATAGGCATGTCGTTGTACGACCTGTGCCAGCATAGGCAGGTCGGCCAAGGAACCAATCATGTCGAGCCATTCAATACCCTGTTCCGGGACGATGCGAACTACGGCGAATGCGACCGGTGCACCGAAGCGATAGGGTCTGGCAGCCAGAAATTGATATTCATATAACGGATGGCGACCATAGCGGTGGATCAGATAGTCGGGGTCACGCACCCCGACTATCTGCGACGACAAGTCTCGCCGCATGCGACTCCATGCACGATCTAGCGCTAAACGAAGGGGTGGGGCACACAACAGATCGTGCGCACTCATTACTCGGCAGCCATGAAGTATCGGTCTGGCAGACAGTGAAAATGAAAACTCGACAATGCGATCTGCGGTTTCGTAAATACCGAGAAGATTAGCCAGCCGATAATGCCTCTCGCTTGGGAACCCGAAACCATAACGGTGTATTTTTCCATGGCCGATGTAACGGGAATGAAAAGTTGTCGCGGCAAGATAATAAGGACTGCGGCGCGTAAAATGTCCCCGTTCGTTTGGCGTAACGGCGGCATCCGAACCCTGGGCCCCGAGGCAGAGGGTGCCTGCATCAAGCAGTGTTCGTGTAAGCCCACCATAATGGGCAATCAAACGCTCGCCTCTCCATATCCCGATGCCGCGACCACGGTTACCACCATATTTCCATTCCCAATGAGCTGCGCTCATGGGATGACCGAAAACTTCTTCGTACAATGCACACATGGCCGGTGCGCTTTCCGGATCAATTTCCGACACGTGCCATGAATCCTGTGAAGACAGTTTATTCATGTTGTGAGCGTACTCTGATGCAAACAATTCATGTCGAATTAAAAGAGGCCTTCCCAGAGCGTAATCGTAAGCATTCAGGCTCGACTATGCCCATATTTACTGTTAAGACGGACAGCTGACGTCTGATTTATATCAGTATTATATATTATTAAATATTTAGCTTATAGTATTTATTATTTAATCTTCCAGTGAAAGCGAACAGCGGCACTCCCTGCCGGATCGGCAAGCCGTGCCCAGTAGTCACCAGGGCCAAGCAGCGCCCATACTTCTTCAGATATACGACACCGGTCACCGTTGCCAAAACAGTACAATGCCGGCACCAGCAACGGCTGGGGGCTTATCTCAAGCAGCCAGCCCCCCTGAATCGCAGGCTGTACCGGGAAGTCCGGGGGGGTTTGCACCGCTCCCAGGTCCGTGTCTGGTGGAAGACGGACGGGAAATCCCCTACGTTCAAGATATTTCAATAACGCAGACAACAGGCTACCGGGGAACTGCTTCTGAAAATACAATAGCCGGCTTGGCACAGAAAGGGAAACCTTTTGCGGTGCAGCTTCCCAGGCATGCTGCGCCTTGGCAGCAGGCAGCAGGTAGAGCTGAAAACCGGCCTTTTGCAGCCTCCGACAGAGGTCGGTATCTTCAAAGTACATGAAGAAGTCCGGGTCAAACAACCCTCCTGCATCAATTATTGCGGTACGGCGCAACATGACCAGACCACCGGAAAGCATCTGCTGCACCACCGGCACCTCAGATCGGACACAGGAAAGTGCCCAACGCCTGAACCGGCGACTGATCAGGCGGCCAAGCCAGGGCCAACGCACCGCTGCAGCCATCATGAGTTCTGTGGCTGGTGTGGGCAACTGGGCCGGCGGCAGTAGCCAGGCCTGTTCGCTGTCCCAGTAGGCAAGGGGGGCTGCTGCACCAGCCTCAGGGTTTTCTTCCAGAAATGTCATCAACGTTGCGATACATCCCTGCAAGACGACTGCATCCGGATTGAGCAGCAGGATCCATTCATGACGGGCCTGCAGGAACCCCAGGTTGCATCCTCTGCCGAAACCCAGGTTCTCCGGGGCGATCAGGCAGGTTACCTGCGGAGGCAAGGCCGCCTGCAGGCGATGGGCCTCTATCGCGTCTGCGCTGTTGTCAACAACGATAACCTGGGCATCAGGCTGATCAGCCAGCACACTGGCCGCCGCCCGTGCCGTCAGGAGGTGATCACGGAAGTTGACGATGATGGTGGTTACCATGCCTGCTTATGCCCCGCCGGAACGTCGTGCCAACACATGGAAGCCGGCGGTGGACAAACTCCTCTGATCGGGAGAGACGCCCGGAGTGACGCCATTTTCAAGAAATGCCACAAACGGGGCAGGCAGAGGGGAGACTTCATCCTCCCACCGCTCGACCTCCAGACCGGCATCCTGCAAAAGGGTGTGCAGACCGGAACGGCTAAAAAACCGCAGATGGGTGGCACAAAGAATCCCCACCGGCAGGTATTCAAACCTGCCTTCAAGCAGATCCCAGACCACCGACCAATGGCCGACATTCGGCACGGAAAGCAATATCCGTCCCCCCGGCTTCAAGGCCTGGCGGGCCTTGACCAACGCAGCGAGCGGATCCGGAATATGCTCAAGCACATCCAGAAAGGCGACACAGTCGTAGCGGTCAGCCACGGTAATCGTATGGAAATCACCTTCCAGAACCGTCAACCCCCTCTGACGGGCTGCTGCTGCCATAACCAGGTTCTGCTCCAGCAGGGTAGCCTGTCCACCCCGCTCACGCATGAAGGCCATACCGAAGTTGCCGGCACCGCCACCAATGTCCAGTAATGTGCGCACCTCGTCAGGCAACAAACGCAGCATTTCGGCACGATTATTTTCGTAATAATCGGCATAGGAGTGGACAAAGGTCTGACCTGCAATCAAAGTACGGTTACCCAGATCCGCAGGCAGCTGCTGCCATGGCATCTGACATGCTGCAAGGGCCTGGCGACTGACCAGATAGAGCCAGGGAGTTCTGCCATCAAACGGCATCCATCGGGCCCCGGCGGACAGGCGGGAAACAAAACGATCAAACCCCGAACGACTGGCATAGTCAATGCCGGCGCCTGTCACACAACCGCGCGGATCGCTAGGCAACACACAACCGGCAACACCATCCCTCATCAGGGATAACAGTTCCTCCTCCAGATTATCGGGGATCAGCAATGCCGGATTAAGCATGACCAACACAAAAGGGGCGTCACTCCACTCGACAAATGCCGCAGGGGTTGGGGGCTCTGTTCCACTTTCAACTATATACCATCGCCTGGCACCCGGCAGACGGCGGCGCAGGTCACGCATACCGAGGGCATACTCGTCAGAGTTCTCCAGAGCCGCATGAGGGAAAAGGAGTATATCGTACCAGAGGGCTGGTGGTTGTGCGAACATTTCGGACATGGCTGCTCACTATCCCTGCTCAGGCGACAGGATCGCCGCCGCCGAAGTTCCGAAGGGAAACAGGCGGTAACGTACCAGATGGCGCTCAAGGCTGAATATGTTTTTCAAGTAGGCATTGAGCCGGAGTGAAGGCATGGCGGCATCAGAGTCGGTTGATGAACCAAGCAGCTTCCCGACGATCCGGACTGTAGCGATCAACGGAAACAAAAGGGTGTTGAAATAGCCGGCCCGGATAATCTTCAGGTCTGCTGCAGCTGCAAGGCGCCGCAGTCCTTCAGCAGTATAGCGGCGATAGTGATGATGCGCCGTATCATGGGGTGACCAGAGCCAGCCATAGGCCGGAACCGTCACCAGTATCCGGCCGCCAGGCCTGAGAAGCTGCCTGACCCGTCCCAATGCCGCTGCGTCATCTGCAATATGTTCCAGAACATCCAGCAGACAGACCAGATCGAACTGGCCGTTGTCAAAGGGAACCGGCTCCGGCAAGCCGCCGGCGGCAACCGACAAACCGGAGAAGTCAGCAGCAATCTCCCGGGCATGGTCATCATATTCCATAGCACTCACCTGCCCGAAGGCAGACAGCATGGTCAGGTTTCCGCCAGTACCGCAGCCGATCTCAAGAATACGGGCCTGTGGAGGTAACGACAACTGCGCAATCAATGCAGCCAAGACATTCCGGCGAGCGACGAACCACCAGTGCAGTGCCTGCAGAGTTGCCATTTCCCGATAGATTTCAGGCCTCATGGTCGTAATGATCACGGACGATATAGACAGGACGTCCCTTGGTTTCAAGGTAGATACGACCCAGATATTCTCCAAGTACGCCAAGCCCAATCAGCTGCACACCCCCCAGAAAGAGGATGACCGTGATCAGCGACGCGTAACCGGGCATATCACGCCCTAGCAGGAGCACCCGACCAACAATAAAGGCTCCGTAGGCAAAGGCGACCAAGGCGATACAGAGTCCCAGATAGCTCCATATCCGTAACGGGGCCGTAGAAAACGAGGTAATCCCC
>CAZOTC010000201.1:0-5170 GCA_964582605.1 uncultured Geobacter sp.
GTCTGGCAGCCGCCAAACTTGAGGCGGACCGTGTAGCTCAGGAAAAGACCGCACAGGAAGCAGCAGAAAAGGCCCGTATCCTGAAGGCCAAGGCTGAAGCAGAGCGGATCGCCCGCGAGAAGGCAGAGGCGGATCGTCTGGCTGCGCTTAAACAGGAGCAGGAAAAACAGCAGGCAGCAGCTGAGGCAGAGCGGGTTGCCCGTGAAAAGGCAGAGGCTGATCGTCTGGCAGCCGCCAAGCTTGAGGCGGACCGTGTAGCCCAGGAAAAGGCCGCTCAGGAAGCTGCAGAAAAGGCCCGTATCCTGAAGGCCAAGGCTGAAGCAGAGCGGATTGTACGTGCAAAGCAGGAAGCTGAACGTCAGCTGTTCGTAGAAACCGAGGCGAAACGCCAGGCTGATCTTGCTACAGAAAAGCAGAAGCTTGTTGCGCTTGAGGCTGAAAAGTTGCGTCAGGTCGCATTGCAGGCTGAACAGCGGCGCAAGGCCCAAGAAAAGGCAGAGGCTGACCGTCTGGCAGCCGCCAAGCTGGAGGCGGACCGTGTAGCCCAGCAAAAGGCCACTCAGGAAGCTGCCGAGAAGGCTCGTGTCCTGCAGGCAAAGGCGGAAGCGGACCGGCGTGCAGCAGTAAAGGCCGAAGAAGATCGTTTGGCAAAGGAAAAGGCTGCAGTGGAACAGGTGGCTGCACAAAAGGCTGCTGAAGAACGCGGTGTAGCTGAAAAGGCTGCCATGGCTGCTGCCGAGCAGAAAGAGCGTGAGCTTGCAGCTGCTCGCAAGGCTGAGGAGGAGAAGGTTGCAGCGGAGAAGGTACGTCAGGAACGTGCCGGGCTCAAGGAAAAGGCGATTGCCGGGTATAAAGGGATTCTGGAGCGTTTCCCCAACACGCCGGCTGCCCGTACTGCGGCAACCCGTCTGAAGGAACTGGGCGTGGCAGTGGCACTGCCGCCTGCCGCTTCATCGGCTCAGATGCCTGAAAGTACCGCTACGGCTCAGGTGCTGACCCTTGAGGTCGCTCAGTATGCAGCCTTTGAGTTTGAGGTACAGTCTCCCCGGATACCCCTTGAGGTTGCCCGCAAGAACATTATCCCATTTGAAATTCAGAACCGGGGCAACGGCCAGGACAGTTTCTATCTGGCTTCCAGTTTCCCTGCCGAGTTTGGCGCCCGCTTTGCCGCTGCAGGTATGCCGGAACAGTCAATCAATCAGACCCCGCAGCTTGCTCCGGGGGAAAAATTCAAGGGCCTGTTGGTGCTGAGCGTGCCAGCAGCTTCCATTGATGGACTCAGAATTGCCCATCCGATTAAGGCCGCTTCACAGTTTATGTCTGAGGCATCCCAGAGCAGGACCGTATCGCTGGTCGCTGCTGCTCCGCTGCTGCGTGCTGTGGTCAAGACTGACAAGCCCCAGTTACTGCCCGGTGATACGGTGCAGTACCGGGTTGCGGTGCTGAACGTGGGATCAACACCGGCAGAGGATGTTACCCTGCGCCTGAATTTCCCGCCTCAGTATCAGGCGGTTGATTTTGCCGCCACAGGGTTCCGGCAGGAGATGGGAGCTGCGCTGGTACTGGACGGCCTTGCACTCAAGCCGGGTGAAAGCCGTGACCTGACCGTGACCTTCCAGCTTAAGGCTGAGGCGCTGGCAAAGGAAGAGCTGATCGTACGGGCTGATCTGCTGAACAATCCGCTGCAGACCAGAGGAACGTTCCTGTCCAATGCCAGCTTTGTGCTGCCGGTTAGTGAGCTGGCGGTGAAGATGGCAACGGAGCGGGTTAAGGCGGTGCCTGGGCAGGTGGTGACGGTTCCGGCCCGGATTGTCAACAAAGGCAATCAACGTGAGCGGTTCAGTCTGGTGGCGTCAGCGAGTCCCTTTCAGAAGGTGACCGTCTTCCATGACCTGAACCGTGACGGCCTGCGCCAGCCGGGTGAGCCCGAGGTGGCGGTTATTGGTCCCTTGGGGCCAAAGGAGGAGGCCGCCCTGTTGCTCGAGGTGACCACCTCAAAGACGGTTCAGGATGGAACCGTTGAAAAGCTGTCGTTAAGCGCAGCTCCTGAGGCAGCCCAGGGCAAGGCGGTTATGGTTGAGGCAGAGATCGGGTATTCAAGGCCGGTGCTGCAGCTGGCCATGAAGGGACGCGAAGGCCGGATGGTGCCGGGTGATCTGTTGACCATTGATCTCGATATCCTGAACCGTGGTTCCAACCTTGCCAAGCAGGTTGAGCTGGCGGTGACCTGGCCAGAACAGATTGAGCTGGTGGCCATTGACCAGGCTGCCGGTAAAACTGAAGCAGGCGCCTCGCTCTGGCGTTTCAGTGAGCTTGGTGCCGGTGAGAAGCGGGTGGTGAAGGTGTCATTCAGGATCAAGTCCGGCACCGGTGTCGGCACTGGCGTTCAGCTGAAGAGCGTCTTGACCTACCAGGATCAAGTGGGGAACAGGTACTGATATGCATCTACCGGGTGTGAAATGTTTTGGGATGGCCTTGCTGCTGCTTGGGGCAACCGCAACAGGATGGGGTGCCGACTATCTCTATGCGCCAAAGCCGTTTGAGGGTGAGGCGGTTGGGGATGGTGTGCTGGTGCGGGAGGTTACGGTTAAAAAGGGCGATAACCTCTCACGAATTGCTAAAAAATATGCAGGACGTGATTACTACTATCCTCAGATTCTGCTCTTTAACGACATCAAGCGGCCTCATTGGATTCAGATCGGGCAGGTGCTGCGGGTACCGCTTTCCCGCAAAGCAGCCGCTAAACATGGCCAGCAGGCTGGCGTAGAAAAAAAACCGGAACAGAAGACGCTTACCCAGGAGTTGGTCGCAGATACTCCAAAGAAGCGATCAGAAAAGCGTCGTGCTTCTGTTGCTGCGCAGGGCGAGCAGAATGCCTACAACCGTGGGCTTGAAGCCTACAAAAAGGGTGATTGTGAGACCGCCATAGCCCAGTTTGATCAGTTTATCAGCCGCTATCCTTCCTCTGCACTGCTGCCAGAAGCGACCCTGAACCGGGCTGACTGTTATCTGAAGCTCTCGGCAAAATAGCGCGACACTGTCGCTGGCTGCTTGACAAAAAAGAACGGGCGTCCTGATTGGGACGCCCGTTCGTGCTAGTAAACCTAAAGCGGGAGATATTCACGCGGAACAACTAATTTCAGGGATACAACCACCACACCGTATTCCCCTTATGGCCAGGTAATCACAAATCCCCGCATCCTGCCCCCCTGAGCATCCCGGTACTGCACCAGCTGCAAGCCTGCCAGATCACCCCGGCGGATTTCATATCCTTCCTTGATCTCTGAAGAGGTAGGGCGCATTGCCGTCGCACCGGCCAGCTCTTTAAGTGTGCTGGTATAGAAGGATTCCTGGATACCGGCGCCACTACGGTCAATCACCTGAATCGCCTTGATGGCCCCCCCCTTTTCCCGGAAGACACGGTATTCATTGGTTTGGCCGCGATAACTTTCCCAGCCGGGGTTGTCCTTGTCGTAACCGGGGTCCCGTCCTTCACGGGGGATAAAGGACGGCAGGTTGCGGGGGCGACCGGCGCCGTGGGAGGCAAGTCCCTGTTTAAGGTCGGGTTGCGGTTGCACTGCTGGTGTAACGGTTGCCGGCGGCGTCGCTGCCGGCGCCGGCTTTGCCACGGGCGCAGGTTTGGGGAGAGGGGGCGCAGTTCGGTTTGAGCGATGCTGGAACAGGCTGACTGCCACAACCACAACCAGTGTCCCGCTGATGAGCAAGACCGAGGGTCTGCGGTACCAGGGGGCCGGTTCATCGAGGTCAGAGATCAGGTCTGGTTCACGATGCAGGTCCCTGATATGCAGCTCTTCTTCCCGCTCTGCAAACAGTGCCGGCTCCTGCGTGATGGCATCAGACCGGGTATCAAGCTGCTTGCTGAAGTCAGAAATGATCGAGAGGCCAGGCCGGCGTGGCATCTCGTAGGTAATCGGGGCTGCAGGTTGTTCATCAACGGTCTCATCTGAGAGCGTCGCAGCAGGGGAAGGAAGCTGCTGCTGCTGCAAGGGCGGTTCTGGTGCAGCTGCTGCAGACAGCAGTCCGGACAGTTCAGGCATCTGTTCAGGGGTGCCGGGCTTTTCAGCAGGTTGATGAAGCGCCGGGTTTTTCTCTGCCTTTGGTGGCGGCTGGCGATGCAGGATTCTTGCAAGAGCCAGTTCAAGCTGCGTGTCGTCAAGAACCGGATCCAGGATGGTTTCAAACTGTGCAGAGGTGGCAACATCCAGTGCTGCCGAGGTACTGATCAGGCCAAAGCGGGCCTTGTGCTGGCCCAGACGTGATTTAAGATGCTTATGCAGAATATCCGCCGACAGACCGGAAAGGTGGTTCTGGATAAGCACCACGTCAGGTTTGCGGATTTCCAGCTCCTCAATACCACGATGAATCTCGTTGACCACAACCAGGTCAGGATACTGCTGGACCAGGCGTTCAAAAAAAGCGGTCATGCGCGGTATGTCAGTAATAGCAACTATCTGCATAGGTGTCCTGTGAGACTCGTTAGTTTGATTCAGTTGGATTCGCTGGCCAGAGCTGCCCGGGCGCGGTCGATACGCGCAGCAGCCTCAGCGATCCCCAGGGCGATAACAATCTCACCAATTCCGGGGGCCTGGGTGCTGCCGGAGAGTGCGATCCGTACCGGTTGGCCAACCTGCGGCATCTTCCATCCACCTTCAGTACAGATCTCCTTGAACAGTGTATCACATTCTGCTGCAGTGGAAACTGCCGCTGCAGACAGTTTTGCTGCCACTGCTGTAAAGACCGCTGCCAGGTGTGATTTCTCAAACTTGGACAGAGCGGCTTCATCATAGCTTTGCGGTGCCTGATAGTAGAACAGCGCCCTGTCAGCCATCTCTTCCAGGGTCTGGGCCCGTTCCTGGAGGGTGCTGATCACACCGGCAAGGTCAGGCGCTGCTGTGTCAGTTACCCCTCGGCTGGCCAGATGGGGCTTCAGCAGGTCAGCCAGAGAAACAGGATCGGCGGTCTTGATGTAATGGGCGTTCAGCCAGTTCAGTTTGTCCGGATTAAAGACGGAGGGTGAACGGCCTACATTGGCGATATCAAACTTCTGCACCATCTCCTCGCGGGAGAAAATTTCGTCATCGCCATGGCTCCAGCTCTGCTGGGTACGCTGCCGGGCAGCCGGATCACCGTCTCCTCGATCACCGAGGAC
>CAZOTC010000202.1:0-5167 GCA_964582605.1 uncultured Geobacter sp.
AGCGGTCGATGAGTAAGACCCGGGTAAGCAATCTTGCGGAAAAGCTGGGCATAGATACCAAGGAGGTACTTGCCAGGCTGAAGGCGTTAGGCTATGACGTCAAGGCCGGTTCCTCCACCGTCGAAGATGAAGCGGTAGCCAGGCTGACAGCATATAAACCGGCTGATTCAGGTCCTGAAGAGGTTCGGGTTGCGTCAAACATTGTTCGTCGCCGTTCGAGGCCTTCAGCTGTTGAAGCTGAGCCGGTTGTTCCGGAAGTTGCAGCACCTGTCGCAGCACCTGTTGTGGCAGTTGAGAAGCCGGCTCCTATTCCGGAACGGGTATCCGTTGTCAAAAAGGCATCTGAAGCAGTGGCAGCCCCGGCTGAGAGCACGACTCCTGCAACAGTGGAAGCGCCTGAGGCAACATCCGAACCTGAGACTACGCTAAAACCTGAAGTGTCGGAAAAGACCGTTCTCTCTCCAGAGCCTGAGAAAACAGCGGGTGCCCCTGTGGTTCCGGCCCAGCCTGAGCGCGCCAGTGCTACCCAGGCCCGTATTCTTGGGCGTGTTGAAATTCCGATCACGCCGGAGCATCGCCCTTATCGGCGTGAACCGGGACGTGGCCCCAATGGGGACCGTGGACAGCAGTCTGACCGCGGCCCTCGTCCTGCCGGTACAGGTGAATTCCGCGGCCCTCGTCCTGCCGGTGCTCCTGATTCCCGCGGCCCTCGCCCTGCGGGCGGTCCGGACTCACGCGGTCCCCGTCCTGCCGGAGCTTCCGACTCTCGCGGCCCCCGCCCATCCGGCCCGCCACGCGACGGTGCAGCACCTCGTCCTGCCGGTCAGCGTCCTGTCCAGTTGACTCAGGTTGATATGCCGCTGCAGACAGAGGAACGTCGCAAGGCCCCTGCTCAGAACCGTAAGCCGGGCGGCCCTGCCAAGGATACGGCGGCTGAAAAGGCAAAGAAGAGTGCAGCAGCCGGCAAGGGCAAGGGGCGTGAACAGCTGAGCAAACAGGCGCTGCTTGAGCGGGAAGAGCGTCAGTTTGACCCGTTCCACAAGTCACGCAAAAAAGGCGGCAAAGACCGCGAAGAACCGGGTAAAACCGAGTTGACCACCCCCAAGGCGATCAAGCGGATCATCAAGATATCTGAAACCATTACCATTGGTGAACTGGCTAAGCGGATGGGAATCAAGGCCACAGACCTGATCAAGTCCATGATGAAGATGGGGTCAATGGTTACCATCAACCATGTGCTTGACCATGATGCTGCGGTGCTGCTTGCCTCCGACTACGGCTATGAAGTGGAAAACGTGGCGGTTGACCTGGACGAGATCCTTGAATTTACCCCGGATGCGCCGGAACTGCTGCAGGAGCGCCCACCGGTGGTGACCATCATGGGACACGTTGACCACGGCAAGACCTCGCTGCTGGATGCCATCCGTGAAGCCAACGTGATTGCCGGTGAGGCCGGCGGGATTACCCAGCATATCGGTGCCTACGATGTGGAGCTGCATGGCCGTAAGATTACCTTCCTTGATACGCCGGGTCACGAGGCCTTTACTGCCATGCGTGCCCGTGGTGCCAAGGTGACCGATATCGTTATCCTGGTGGTGGCCGCCGACGACGGCGTCATGCCCCAGACCCGTGAAGCGATCAACCATTCCAAGGCTGCCGGTGTGCCGATCATTGTTGCCATCAACAAGATCGACAAGCCGGATGCCCGTCCTGAAAAGGTCAAGCAGGAACTGACCGAGCACGGTATTGTCTCGTCCGAATGGGGTGGCGATGTTACCATGGTTGAGGTCTCTGCCAAGAAGAGGATGAACCTGGAAGAACTGCTGGAGATGGTGCTGCTGCAGGCCGACCTGATGGATCTGAAGGCCAACCCGGACAAAGCTGCCAAGGGTACTATTGTTGAAGGCAAGCTGGATAAGGGGCGTGGACCGGTGGCCACCGTGCTGGTACAGGAAGGCACCCTGCGAAATGGCGATTACTGTGTGGTCGGTGTCCATTCCGGCCGTGTGCGGGCCATGCAGAACGATCGCGGCGAGCGGGTGCTTGCCGCTGGACCTGCCATGCCGGTTGAGGTGATCGGTCTGTCCGGCGTGCCTGATGCAGGCGACATCTTTGTTGCCATGAAGGATGAAAAACAGGCCAAAGAAATCGCCACCCTGCGTCAGATCAAGCAGCGTGAGCTGGAACTGGCCAAACATGCCAAGATGTCTCTTGAACAGCTCTATGAGAAGATCCAGAAGGGTGAGGTCAAGGATCTTAACGTCATTGTCAAGGCCGACGTACAGGGCTCGGTTGAGGCGGTTGCCGAATCGCTGCGCAAGCTGTCTACCGATGCGGTCCGTCTGAACGTGATCCACACTGCCGTTGGCGCCATTACCGAAACCGACGTCAACCTGGCCACCGCCTCCAACGCCATTATCATCGGCTTCAGCATCCGTCCCGAAGTCAAGGCCCAGGCCATGGCAGAGAAAGAAGGGGTCGATATCCGTCTCTATAACGTCATTTATGACGCAGTGGATGATGTGCGCAAGGCGATGGAAGGCCTGCTGGAACCGGTGTTTAAGGAGAAATATCTTGGCCGTGCCGAGATCCGCGAGATCTTCTCCGTGCCCAAGGTGGGCAACGTTGCCGGTTGCTACGTCCAGGACGGCAAGATTCTGCGCAATGCCCAGGTCCGACTGCTGCGTGACAACGTGGTGGTCTACCAGGGTAAACTGGGCACGCTGCGCCGCTTCAAGGATGATGTCAAAGAAGTTGCCGCCGGCTATGAGTGCGGTATGGGGCTTGAAAACTACAACGACATCAAGCAGGGCGACATCATTGAAGCGTTTGAAATGGAAAAGGTAGCTGCAAAGCTGTAGGTAAAAAGTATGCAACATAAACGTTCCGACAAGGTCGCTGAGACCATCCATACTACCATCTCCATTATCCTGTCACGGGGCTTGAATGATCCCCGCATCGGGTTTGTTACCATCACCGGAGTGGAGGTGACCGATGACCTGCACCTGGCGAGGGTTTTCTTTACCGTGATTGGTGATGATGCCTCAAAAAAGAGTACCGAAGCCGGGCTGAAGAGCGCTACCGGGCATATTCGCCATGAGTTGGGGAAGGTGCTGAAAATGCGTTATACCCCGGATATTCTGTTCAAGTACGACCATTCCCAGGAGTACGGTCAGCGGATTGACAGCCTCTTGAAAGAAGTGGGAGCTGGTAATGACGGAGACGATTCAGAACATCGTTGAAGCCATCCGGCAGAGCCGGACGGTGCTGGTGGTCAGTCATGAAGGGCCGGACGGTGATGCCGTGGGCGCATCATTGGGTATGGCGGCTTTTTTGCGAGCCATTGGCAAACAGGTGACCGTGCATCTGGCTGATCCGGTGCCGGAGCTGTATCGTTTTTTGCCCGGCGCAGACCAGGTTGTCAGTTCCATCCCTGATCAGGACTATGATCTGGCGTTTGTGCTGGACGTCGGGGAGTTTAGGCGTGCAGGCGCACAATTTTGTGCCTACAAACGGATCAAAACGACCATAAATCTTGATCATCATCTGACCTGCGAAAATTTTGGTGCCTACAATCTGATTGACAGTGAAGCCGCTGCTACCGGCCTGCTGGTCTGGCGTGTTGCTGCGGCTTATGGTTTCATGGCTGATTATGCTACGGCCCTTTGTCTGTATGTGGCCGTCCTGACTGATACCGGTTCGTTCCGTTACTCCAATGCAAACCGAGAAGCGTTTGAGGTTGCCGGGCTGTTGGTGGAGCAAGGTGGTCTGAACGCTTGGTCGGTAGCGGAAAAACTGTATGAAAGCCAGCCTCGCAAGCGGCTTGAACTGCTGGCCCAGGTCCTTCCTACGCTGGAGTTTGTCAGGGGAGGGCAGGTTGCCTCGGTGACGGTAACATTGGACATGTATGCGGCTTCTGGCTCCAATGCTGAGCTTACTGACGGTTTCGTTAATTATCCGCGCTCTGTAGCCGGGGTTGAGGTGGCGATCCTGTTCCGCCAGCTCGAAGAGGGGAAATTTAAGATCGGGTTCCGTTCAAAAGGCAAAGTGAATGTGGCGTTGCTTGCCCAAAGCTTCGGTGGCGGCGGTCATCACAATGCAGCGGGCGGTACCGTTGACGGGAACTTGGCTGAGGTCAAACGGATAGTCTATGAGGCGGTTGAAGCAGCGCAGTGGTAGATGGTTTTCTGGTTGTTGATAAACCGGTCGGACTTAGTTCCCATGATGTGGTGAATCGGGTACGGCGGATTCTTGGTACCAAAAAGGTTGGTCATACCGGTACGCTTGACCCGTTTGCAACCGGTGTGCTGCCGATTGCCGTGGGTGAAGCAACCAAGGCGATCCAGTTTCTGGATGAAGGCCATAAGACCTATGATGCGGTGATCCGGCTCGGGGTGTCTACAGATACCCTTGATATCACAGGTACAGTGCTTCAGCAGCAGGATGCGACAGCTGTGACCCGGGAACTGTTGCAACAGCAGATGATCAGCCTGACCGGTGAGATCAGTCAGCTTCCCCCCATGTACTCGGCAATCAAGCAAGGTGGTCAACCGCTCTACAAACTGGCCCGCAAGGGGATTGAAGTCGAGCGGCAAACCCGACGTGTTGTTGTCCGCTCCTTTAAACTGCTGGAGTTTGTATCGCCTCTGGTAACGGTTTGCGTAGACTGTTCACGTGGTACCTACGTGCGGACCCTGGCCGATGATCTGGGGCAGTTACTCGGCTGCGGGGCCTGTCTGACCGAACTGCGGCGCACCGTGAGCGGCCCGTTCAGGCTGGAACATTCCATGAGCCTTGAACAGCTTGCTGAGTATGCCGCAGATGAGATCGTAGAACAGCATCAGGTGACGATACCGGAAGCACTCAGCCACCTGAAAATGATTCAGTTGGATGAGCCGGAGTTGCAGCGGCTTAAAAACGGCATTCCCCCTCGAGAAAAATTGCTGCAATCAGATTCCGGCATCTTTTGCCTGATGTATGGGCAGCAGGTGATTGCCGTTGCCGAGCAGACTCCTGACAGGGCTGTCAGTCTGAAAAGGGTCTTCAACTGATGGAAATGCTTTACAGCTTCAGTCAAGGTGTGATACAGATATATCCCTTTTAGTGTTTAAACGGTGTTTCGACACATAATCCCCATGCTGTACAGGAGGAGCCTCAGGTGCTGGCT
>CAZOTC010000203.1:0-5159 GCA_964582605.1 uncultured Geobacter sp.
TGTTCCATCCGGCCGGCAGCATCTTCAAACTGCCAGTCCTCACGAGGCTGCGGATAGGGGGCCAGCATGATGGACGGAGCCCAGTCTCCGCCTGATCCGCGCAGACTGCAGCGGTTCCCCTTTGGTAACACCTGCCAGATCTCTTCCGTGATAAACGGCATAAACGGATGCAGCAGACGCAACAGATGCTCCAATACGGTCCAGAGCAGGTACTGGGTAGTCCGGCGACGCAACGGATCGTCACCGTAGAGCTCCTGCTTTGACAGTTCCAGATACCAGTCACAAAACTCACTCCAGGTAAACTGGTAGAGTGTCATGGCCGCCTCATTGAAGCGATATTCGTCAAGAGCCCGGTTCGTTTCACGCACCGTCTCATTCAGACGATGCAGAATCCATTCATCCGCCTCGGTCAGCCGCAGGTCTTCAAAGACCAGCTGATCAGGATCAAACCCGTCCAGGTTCATCAAGGTAAAGCGGGCCGCATTCCAGACCTTGTTACAGAAATTGCGATAGCCGGAAATCCGTTCTTCAGCCAGCTTGATATCACGCCCCTGGGCCGCAAAGGCCGCCAGGGTAAAACGAAAGGCATCGGTCCCGTATTGATCAACCACGGTCAAAGGGTCAATGACGTTCCCCTTTGACTTTGACATCTTCTGACCGTGGGCGTCCCGCACCAGGGCATGGATATAGACATCTTTGAACGGCACTTCATCCATGAAATGCAGGCCCATCATCATCATCCTCGCCACCCAGAAAAACAGGATGTCAAAACCGGTCACCAGGGTTGCCGTGGGATAGAACTGCTTCAGCTCTGCAGTCTGCTCCGGCCAGCCCATGGTTGAAAACGGCCAGAGTGCGGAAGAGAACCAGGTATCAAGCACATCGGTTTCTTGACGTATCTCGTCACTTCCGCACTGGCTGCATCTAGTTGGATCGTCCATTGACACGGTAATTTTACCGCAGTGATCACAGAACCAGGCCGGTATCCGATGTCCCCACCAGATCTGGCGAGAGATACACCAGTCTCTGATATTTTCCATCCAGTCGTAGTAGGTATTTTCCCACTGTTTGGGCAGGATGCGGGTACGGCCGTCCCTGACCGCCTGAAGGGCACGCTCGGCCAACGGCCCCACCTTGACGTACCACTGTAATGACAGATATGGCTCCACTACGGTCTTGCAGCGGTAGCATCCCCCGACAGACAGGCCGTGGTCGTCAATCTTTTCCAGCAGGTTTGCTGCCTCCAGATCTTCTACAATCTTTGCACGGGCAGTAAAACGGTCCATCCCTTCGTACTGATGACCGGCCGCGTTGATAATGCCTGATTCATCAAAGACATTAATTTTATCCAGACCATGTCTGGCACCTACTTCAAAATCGTTAAAATCATGGGCTGGAGTGATCTTGACCACGCCGGTACCAAACTCGCGATCAACGTAGTCATCAGCTACCACGGGAATCTCACGGTTAACCAGCGGCAGCAGAACCTTGGCACCATGCAGATCAGCGTACCGTTCATCCTCAGGATGCACGGCAACTGCAGTATCACCCAGCATGGTCTCAGGGCGAGTGGTAGCAACCGTTACAAAGCGACCCGGCTGTCCCACCACCGGATAACGGATATGCCAAAGATGCCCTTTTTTCTCTTCGTGTTCGACCTCTATATCCGAAAGTGCGGTATGGCAACGGGGACACCAGTTGATCAAGCGATTATCACGGTAGATCAGACCATCTTCATAGAGTTTGACAAAGACAGTGCGAACCGCCTTTGACAATCCTGCATCCATGGTAAAACGCTCACGTTCCCAGTCACAGGAGGCCCCCAACCGCTTCACCTGGCCGATTATCTGACCACCCGACTCCGCCTTCCATTGCCAGACCCGTTCGATGAACGCCTCACGGCCAAGGTCGTGTCGATCCTTGCCGGCCGCAGCCAGCTGCCGCTCAACCACGTTCTGGGTGGCGATGCCGGCATGGTCGGTACCGGGCATCCAGAGCACCGTGTGACCGTTCATGCGCTTCCAGCGACAGAGGATATCCTGCAGGGTATTATTGAGTGCATGCCCCATGTGTAAGGCACCGGTCACGTTGGGTGGCGGAATAACAATACTGTACGGTCTGCGGGGAGAGGTTTCATCTGCATGGAAGTAGCCGTTCTCAAGCCACTCTCCATACCATTTTTTTTCTACCTCATGGGGTTCATACCCCTTGGCCAGCTCTTTGTGAGACATCAGGACAATCCTGCCTTTTCAAGTTTTTACAGCGGTCTTTGTATATATACCGATGAAGGCACTGTGGTCAAGGTTCTGAGAAAATCGGCACTGAACACCGCACTATTTAAAATTGCGATTTGACAGAAGGACTTCAACTGCTATTATCATTGCAACGAATGCCGCTGTCATTCGAATTTACATGCAGGGGAGGAGTTGCCATGGAGAAGGACCGGATCAAGTCCATCCTGGCAGGCATGGGCATCGCCAGTCTGGTAGCAGGCCTGGCCGTAGTTCCATCACCAGCCCAGGGAGCAAGTGGTTGAGGTGGTAAGGAGGGTGCCGGGAGCGCCCCGAAACAGGAAGCCGGAAAGAGTGGCTGAGGCGGCAAGGAAGGCGCCGTGAGCGCCGACAAGGACAAAGCAGCAAAAGACGCAAAGAAGACGACTGATAAGAAACCTGAAGAACCGGCCAAAAAACCGGGCGGCAGTGGCTGAGGTGGTGCATCAGGCGCCGGCGGCGCCAAATAAATGCAGTGTTTCTCTTGAAGTACCGGGGCGGCAGAGTATACTTTATTCCTGCCGCCTTATTTTGTTAACGGTTAACGACACCACCATTCCGGAGGCATGTTATCTTCCCTGCTACTCGCACACTATTGGGACAGGCTGCCTGGAACCGCCTGATCGGACAATCGCTGCAACAGCTTGATCCGGAAACCGTGCCGGACTTGCTTGAAAAAGTAGCCGGTCTGACCCATCCTGAATGGCTGCCTGATCTTGCTCGTCTTGAGCTGGCCTGCCACCGGGCCATGAACATCCCCCTCCCTTCAGACGAAGAGCTGCAAAATTTGATGATAAACCCCTCACTGCAGTTAACTCCGGTGCCATGGAAACACCTCCTGTCTCTGCTTACCTTTGCCAGGAAAAAAGATATGGAACGTATCGAGCCTGGTGAAGAAATGATTCTGATCTGGTGCGATCCGTCACACAAAAATCTCCGCTTTGAGACTGCCCTGCCGGACCATCTGCTGGCCCTGAAAATGGTGAGCGAGGAGATCTCACCAGAAACTGCAGCACGGCAGTCAGGCCGGTCTATTGCACTTTTCGATGCCGTCTTGTGGGATGCAGTCCGTAAGGGGATCCTGCTTGCGCCACCATCTCGCCTGCGCCGGACAGAGCGCATTGCAGCCGATGCAGCAGACAAACGCTATCTGTCAGCAGAGGTGTTTACCCTGCAATGGCACCTGACCCAAAGCTGTGACCTTGCCTGTAAACATTGCTACGACCGCAGCTTGCGGGCAGAGTTCCCCTTTGACAGAGTCAGGCCGCTGATGCAGGAACTACGGGATTTCTGCTGGAGCCGGTTTGTCCAGCCCCAGGTTTCATTCAGCGGCGGCAATCCCCTGCTGCACCCGCATTTTTTTGAGATCTATCAGGCTGCTGCCGATCATGGACTCATGATCGCAATTCTGGGCAACGCGATTGACCGGGAACAGATTGCACGAATCATCTCTATACAGCGTCCGGTTTACTATCAGGTCAGCCTGGAAGGGCTTGAAGAACATAATGACCTGATCAGGGGAAAAGGCAGTTTCAGACGAACAGTTGATTTCCTCAAACTGTTGACAGAAATGGGAGTCCCCAACATGGTCATGTTGACCCTCACCAGGGCCAACCTCGAACAGGTTATTCCACTGGCAGAGCAACTGGAGGGGATTACCGGCGGACTGACCTTTAACCGGCTGGCACTTTTTGGTGAAGGTGCGGCCCTGGCCCTGCCCACGCCTGACGAATATCGGAAATTCCTCAGACAGTATCTGACAGCTATGCCGACTCACCCGGTACTGGCGCAGAAGGATAGCCTGCTTAACGTCATCCATGCAGAAGACGATCAAGAGCTGTTTGGCGGTTGCGCAGGGCACGGGTGTGGCGCCGCATTCAATTTTGTTGCCATCCTCTCAGACGGCGAGGTACATGCCTGCCGCAAGTTTCCCTCCCCGATTGGCAATATCCTGAACCAAAGCCTGGAAGAGGTCTATTGCTCAGAAACGGCATCCCGGTACCGGGATGGTTCAACCGCCTGTAACGGCTGCACACTGCGCGCTGTCTGCGGCGGCTGTCTGGCGGTCACTGCCAGCTTCGGATTTGACCCGTTAACCGCCAAGGATCCCTACTGTTCAAAAGTATCGACAATCTGATGCAGCAGCTTGCAATTTTTCCGAGTGGTTCTATAGTGTCAGAGTAATCAAAGACAAGGGGGGTTTTATGCTGAAAAATCTTTCCATCTCAGCCAAACTGATCTTAACCTTCATCACAATCCTCTCACTTTCGACCATTCTCGGAATCCTTGCGATTGTCCAGAACAGCAGGATCGGAGCCGCTACCAACGACATTTCGGCCAGCTCAGTCCCGTCCATGAACGCGGTAGCTGCCATGAACGCCCTGCTGGGGAGCCACCGTCGTGGTGAGTTGCTGATGACCATCGCTCAAACGAAAGAAGACAAGGAAAAATACGTCAAACGCAACGCAGAAATGACGGAAAAATTTAAACAGGCTCAAGCCGCCTATGAAAAGCTGATCGACAGCGATGAAGAGAAAAAGGCCTACGCAGAGTTCAAACAGTCTATGGAAGCCTATCTGAATGAGTATCCCAAGATCAAGGATGCGGCCCTGCAAGGTGCCGGTGCGGAACTCTCGGCAGGTCTGATCATGGGAGAATCAAGCAAGCTCTTCAATAGTGCCCTCAAAGGACTTGATCAACTTGAAAAGATAAATATTGCAGAGTCAAAGAAAATCGCTGACAAGGCCTCAAAAATCAGTTCAACCACTCGCCTGTGGATCATTATTCTGATCATCGCCAATGTCATTTTTGGTCTTTTGATTATCACCGCATTTGCCCGAGCCATGGCCAGACCGCTTAAAGAATTGGCCAGCGGTGCTGAAAAAGTGG
>CAZOTC010000204.1:0-5106 GCA_964582605.1 uncultured Geobacter sp.
GTTTTGTTGAATCGTTAGTCTGGCCTCTCTGTTTTATGGACTTTGAAACGCTCTATATGGTTCCGGTGCCGTTATGGGACAACGTCTCGCCATATCAGCAGATACCATTTCAGTTTTCTCTCCACATCATTGACCAGGCCGGCGCTGAACCGCACCACCATGAGTTTCTTGCAGAGGGCACAGCCGATCCGCGACGGCATTTTACGGAGGCGCTGCTGGCATCCGTACCTGCTACCGGTTCTGTGCTGACCTGGAATGCAACTTTTGAAAAGCAGAGAATCGTCGAACTGGCAGTCTGTTTTCCGGACTGCGCTGTAGCATTGCAACAGCTTTCAGAACGGGTTGTTGATCTGATGATCCCTTTCCGCAGAAAGGAAATCTATCACTCCGCCTTTAACGGTTCCTACTCCATCAAGGCGGTGCTGCCCGCGTTATGCCCTGAACTCTCATACGCTGAATTGGGGATACAAAACGGCGAGATGGCATCGAATAGTTGGCTGCAGATGCTGTACGAGCCGTTAGCGGAAAATCGTGAATTGACCCGCAGCAACCTGCTTGAATACTGTAAGCTTGATACTTGGGCAATGGTGAGGATTTGGGAGGAAATAAGGAAGTGGTGATATATGCCGTTAGCCTGCGAAAAACAGGGAGTTGATCAGACTGTTGCGGCGTGACGGTCTGGTGCAGCCCTGACTTCCCGAAAACTACAGCGGCAGTTCATAGGGCAGCTGTTGTTCAGTTCCGGACTCCAGAAGTTCATGGAACTGACAGACCAGCCGGTAGGTGATCCCCCACAACACCGCCTTGCCCGGCAGCCCGAGGTCAACGGCCGGGGCCTGCAGTTCACGTTCGCCGAAGCGGACTGTCGCCAGCAGCTGACGCTGCGGGGACAGCAGGGCATCGAGGCCATACCAGAAGGCGTCATGGACTTCATCCGACAGAACCGGCTGCACCGGTTGATGCAGTCCATAGACAAAGCAGGAGACCCGTACCGGCAGATTTGCCCCAACGATATCGGACAGTCTGCCCAGGCAGGAGGCGGTGCCCAGATCAAACCCCACCTCTTCCATGGTCTCCCGCTCTGCCGTGTGGCGCAGGCTTACATCAGTCGGGTCGCGGCGACCGCCGGGAAATCCGATATTGCCGGACCAGGGGTCAGCAGGATGATGGGCCCGCTCAATAAAAAACAGTTCCGGACCCGCCGGCGCATGCTGCAACAATAAGGCTACAGCTGCCGGTTTGCGGTCATCAGCGGGGCAGGCATGCCGGGTCGTACGGGTGAGTTTCCCGGCAATCTCATCATAAAATGGTGATCGGTGCATGGCAGTCACTCTACACCGTTTCAACCGCACGGCGCAAGAATCACCGACATCTGCTTGAGAATCCTGCCAAACCGGGTATACTGCTGCCGTATACACTATTCCCCTGAAAGCGAGCGGTCATGCCTCTCCGCACACAACTGATCATACTGGTGCTGCTGCCGATCTGCTGCGCCCTGGCTGCACTGGGGGGGGCAGCCTACACCACACGGATTACAAGCCTGGCAGACCAGGGACTCTCCCAGCTTACACCCTTGACCAACGAGCTGAACGATTTTGTCCTGTTTCTCCAGGAACCACCCGCCGGTTCCGGCAAACCGGCCCAGTACCATCTGCAGGCAGCACGCAACAGGATCAGCAGCCTGACCGTGGGCCTGAAGGCCACCAGCCCGGTCCCCACTCCCGAGGAACGCCGGTTGATCGACACGCTGAATGCAGTTCCGGAGCGGCTCTCAAAACAGCTTGACCAGTCCGTCAGAGGCAGCTCGATCCTCTCCAGCAGAGGTGCCGCCCTTTTGACCGATGAGATCAAAGGCGTCTTCCCGGTTATTGACCAGACAAACAGCCTGTATACCGGAATCCGGCATGCGGCAACCCAACGGATCAATCAGCTGAACCTGATGCTGCTGCTGATTGCTGCAGCATGGCCGGTACTGTTCGCCCTGTTACTCTATCGCACCCTGGCCCGTCCGCTCTCCCTCGTAAGGGACGGGCTTGCTGCGGTAAGCCGTGGCGAACTGTCATGCCGCCTGCCCACCGGAACGCCCGGGGAATTTGGCCGACTGATTGCCGGATTCAACAAGATGGTTGAATCCCGTCAGAAGTCGGAAAACACTCTTAAGGAGAGTGAAGGGCGTTTGAAGGATGTCTTTGAAAACCTGCAGCTGGCAACGGTGTCGCTGGATCTGACCGGAACGGTCGGTTACTGCAACGACTACCTGCTGCAGCTCACCGGCCGCAAGCGTCATGAGGTAATCGGCAAAAACTGGTTTGACCTTTTCATTCCCGAGCCCGAACAACTCCGGCAGCTCTTCGGCCAGATGGTCGGCAGGGGGGAGATGATCTACCATCATCAGCATGAGATCCTGACCGGTAGTGGCGAACGGCTGATGATAGCCTGGAGCAACACCCTCAACAGGGACAGTAACGGTGACATAACCGGGACAACCAGTATCGGTACGGATGTAACCGCCAGACATGCTGCCGAACAGGAACTTGAGCAGAGCCGGCGCACCGTGCGAACACTGGTTGATGCTCTGCCGGAAGCACTGATCCTGGTTGACCGGGAGACACGCATCCTGGCGGCCAACAGCACCTTTGTCCGACGTCTGAACAAAGGGATGCACCAGGTGACCGGCAGCAGGCTTGAAGATCTGTTCAGCGCTGAAGTGGCCCGGGAACGCCGTACGCAGATCGAGCAGGTTTTCAGCTCCGGCCGGCCGCTGGTATTCAGCGACAAGCGCGATCTCTGGAGGTTTGAACACCATCTGGGGCCGGTCAGCAGGATTGACGGGTCAGTTGAAGCGGTTGCCATGCTTTCAATCGATGTCACCGACAGAGAGCGCCAGTCAGACGAAACCAGTAAGGCTGCTGAGCAGTTGCGCAGCAGCAATCAGCAGCTGGAGCAGCAGCTGGCACAGCATGCCGCCGAGCTGGCCCGTGCCCGCAGCATTGCAGAAGAGGCCAGCCGGTCAAAGAACGAATTCCTGGCCAATATGAGCCATGAAATCCGCACCCCCATGAACGCCATCATGGGCCTGGTACATCTGGCCCTCCAGACCGAGCTGACCCACAAGCAGCGTGAGTACCTTGAGACCGTCAGCAAATCGTCCCAGACCCTGCTGGGGATCATCAATGACATCCTGGACGTATCAAGGATTGAGGCCGGGAAACTGACTATTGAAAAAACAGATTTCTCGCTGGAGGGGGTACTGGCGCGCTCGGTGGCCCTGTTGTCGCTGAAGGCCCGCGAGAAGGGAATTACCCTGGAACAGCAGGTAGATCCTGCAATCCCTGACTCCCTGGTCGGCGACCCGTTACGACTGGAGCAGATTCTGGTCAATCTGCTGGGCAATGCCGTCAAGTTTACCGAACAGGGCAGTATCAACCTGTCGGTTAAAGCCGGTCAGTCCCAGAACCTGAAGGACCGGCTTGTGCTTGAGGTCTGCGTGAGCGACACCGGCATCGGCATGGATGACTCAACCCTTGCCCGCCTGTTCAAACCATTCTCCCAGGGAGACAGCTCCAGCACCAGAAACCACGGCGGCACCGGTCTGGGGCTGACCATCTGCCGCCACCTGGTTGAGATGATGGAAGGGACCATCACGGTCGAAAGCACACCGGGAAAAGGCAGCAGATTCTGTTTCAGCGTTGTACTCGGCATCGGCTCCCCGGCAGCACGTACCGGCAAAAAGGCGGAGCGGGGGGTGCTGATCCAGCGTTTTCATTGCCTGAAAGGGCTGCATCTGCTGGTTGCCGAGGATCACCCGATCAATCGCCAGATTGTCCGGGAGGTCCTGGAAGCGGTAGGGGCGGAGGTGGAGACGGCCAACAACGGGCGTGAAGCGGTTGCATTCATGCAGGAGTACGGCGACAGCATTGATCTGATCCTGATGGATCTCCAGATGCCGGTCATGGACGGCTATGTCGCCACCGCTGAAATCCGGCGGCGATTCAGTCGGAACCGTCTGCCGATCATCGCCATGACCGCCCATGCCCTGAACGAAGAACGGGAACGCTGCATCGCTTCCGGCATGAATGAGCATCTGCCCAAGCCGATCGTTGTTGAAAAACTGTATGAACTGCTGGCACGTCTGACTGACCGGCAGCCTGAAGTATCCTTTTCGGACCTGTTCACAGGCGAACAATCCGATTTTCCGCAGGAACCTTTTCCGGAACAGCTGCCCGGCATTTCGGTTCATGATGCACTGAGGCGGGTCAACGGCAACACACGTCTGCTCGGCCAGCTGATACGCCTGTTTGTCAAAGAGCACCAGGGCACCGCTTCTGAGATCCGAGGACTGATTGCCGATCAGGATCCGGCCTCGGCCGCCCGACTGGTCCATGGGCTGAAGGGGGTGGCCGGCAACCTGTCGGCCGAACGCCTGCACAGTGCTGCCGTAAACCTTGAATCTGCCCTGAAAAATCAGGATGCCGCCACCGCAACAGCGCTGCTGCCCCTTCTTGAATCGGCCCTGACTGAAATCTTTTCTGCGGTAGATCTACTGGCAGAACCGACCGCATCCGAGCTGGAGACCGCAGACGGCTCTCCGGCTGAAATCCGTACGCTGCTGAGTGAGCTGCAGCACCTGCTGGAGCTGCACTCTCTGGAAGTAACCACTCCGATCAACCGGCTGCACAGACTGATTCCTCCGGGTGATGAGCGAACCCAGCTGGAGGCTCTGGCCGATGCAGCACAACGTCTTGACTATCAGCATGCCCTGATGATACTGCATAGCCTGGCGGAAAAAACCGGCAGCAATGAGGAGACCCCGTGACACCGGAACGTGACGGCAAACTAATGATTTTGCTGGTGGATGATGCCCCCACCAATATCCAGATGCTGAACGAGACTCTCAAGGACGGCTACCATCTGTTCTTTGCCACCAATGGCCGGGATGCCCTGCGGATAGCCTCTGAATCGCTGCCTGACCTGATCCTGCTTGATGTGATCATGCCGGAGATGGACGGCTATGAGGTCTGCCGGACCTTAAAGGGCGATCCGCTGCTGAGGGACATACCGATCATCTTCATTACCGCCATGAACCAGCAGGAAGATGAGGCGGTC
>CAZOTC010000205.1:0-5081 GCA_964582605.1 uncultured Geobacter sp.
TTGCTGTCTGAGAAAGGGCACTATTGGCTATTCTCCGTTTGCCGCCTGCCGAAAGTTGCACTATACTTCAAAAAATTTGAGTTAACAGGTGAGCACAATGCCAACGGTGCTGAGAGTTGGTGCCTTCCGATTTCATTTCTATTCTGATGAGTATCTGGAACCGCCACACATCCATATTGAGACACCGGACGGAGAATGTAAATTCTGGCTCGAGCCGATCAGACTTGCCCGTAATAAAGGTGTTCCACCCCACGTCGTACGGCAGCTTGAACGCCTGGTATATGAACAGCAACCGTTTTTGAAGGAGAAATTTCATGAGTACCATGCACGCTGAAACCGTTGAGCCGGCAGCCATCAGAGCCTGGGTAGAGAAGCGGATGGTCTTTGTTGAATTGACCGACGGGAGAATTATCGGCTTTCCTGCTGAACGGTTCAGGCTACTGGCGCATGCAACCGATGAACAACTGCAAGCGGTTGAGGTTCGCCTGCAGGGTCATGCCTTGCGATGGGATACGCTTGACGAAGATATCTCGGTTCCCGGCATCGTAGCGGGCCATTTTCAACTTCCAGCCTTTGACCTTGCAGCCTGATTACGGAGAAACACACCATGGCACAGAACACGATACATCTGATCGGGGCCGGCATAGCGGGCTGCGAAGGCTTAAGCGAAAAGGCCCTTGAAATAATCCGTTCTGCCGAAGTACTGGTGGGACGTCAGCGTCACCTGGATCGTTTTCCCGACTTCAGCGGCGAAAAGATACTGCTGGGAGAACTGGCGCCGCTGTTGGCATTTCTGCAGGCTACCGATAAACGGGTGGCGGTGCTGGCCACCGGTGACCCCAACTTCTTCGGCACCGGCCGTTTTCTGCTACGTAATCTTCCCAAGGAACGGCTTGAAATAATTGCCAATGTCACCAGCATGCAGTACGCCTTTGCCCGGATCAAGGAGCCTTGGGATGATGCCGTATTCCTGTCACTGCAGGGGCGCGGCATGGGACCTTCAATTGACAAGATTGTGGCTACGGAAAAGGCCTGCGTACTGACCGATGAACGCAATACACCGGCGGCAGTAGCACGGGAGCTGCTGGATCGCGGGGCTGACGGATATGAAGCCTGGGTCTGCGAGGATCTGGGCATGGCAACGGAAAAGTTCACCCGTACTACAGTCAAAGGACTGCTGACCCTGCAGCATTCGGAACTGAATATTCTGATCCTGATCCGCACCTGGGAGCCCAACCTGGCCCAGTATCCGCTGATCGGGATTGACGATGACGAGTTTGCCTCCTTCAAGAAGCTGTTTACCCGTCAGGAGGTGAGAGCGGTTACCCTGGCCAAGCTGAAACTGCAAAACGACCTCACCCTGTGGGATATCGGCGCCGGTTCCGGATCGGTTTCCATTGAGGCATCCAACCTGCTCCCCAACGGCAAGCTGTTTGCCATTGAAAAGAACGCCCAGTACGTTACCTTCCTGAAGCAGAACCTGGATAAATTCTGCGCCCGCAACGTCAAACTGGTGGAGGCCTATGCGCCGGAAGGGCTGGATGACCTGCCCGATCCCGACCGGGTCTTTATCGGCGGGGCCGGCGGCAACCTGGAAGAGATCATCGAGCAGAGCGACCGGCGGCTGAAGGCTGACGGACTGATTGTGATCAATGCGGTGACCCTGGATACCCTGACCAAGAGCATTGAGGCGCTTGAGTATCACGGCTATCAGATTGAGGTGGTCTGCATAAACGTTTCCCGCACTAAACCGCTGACTGAATTCAAGCTGTTTGAGGCGCAGAATCCGGTCTATATAATCACCGCCTGGAAAGGCACTGAATAGTTCCGATTCCATTTCAAGGCGCTAGCTTCGTTGGCTCTTCTTCGGCTCCTCGACGTACTGTTGTGTACGCCTGCGTCACCGAACTCCTCGCCGCCTTGCTATCATCCTTGAACTGAAACCGGAGCAGATAACTATTGCTGGAGTTTTCCATGCCCGACGCCCTGATTACCCGCACCCCCTCAGCATACGATTACCCGCTGCTGATTAAAAATCTGCTGTTCTGCCCGGTGGTTGATGCACCGGACCAGGAGATCGTGTATCGCCATCACCGTTTCAGCTACCGTGATCTGCGGCAGCGGGTGGCCCGTCTGGCCAATGCCTTGACCACCCTGGGGGTCAAACGGGGAGACACCGTGGCGGTAATGGACTGGGATTCCCATCGTTATCTGGAATGCTTCTTTGCCGTGCCGATGATCGGCGCGGTACTGCATACCATCAACGTGCGGCTTTCTCCGGAGCAGATTCTCTATACCATTGATCATGCCGAGGATGACCTCTTGCTGGTTAACAGTGAGTTCCTGCCGATCCTTGAGCAGATCAGGGGGCGGATGGATATAGGAAAAGGTTTCGTGCTTCTGAATGATGAACCGGCGTTACCTGAAACCGCCATCCCCTTTGCCGGTGATTATGAGGCCCTGCTGGCCGCTGCCTCGCCGGAGTTTGATTTTGAAGACTTTGATGAAAACACCCGCGCCACGACCTTCTACACCACCGGAACCACCGGTATGCCCAAGGGGGTCTACTTCAGCCATCGGCAGCTGGTGCTGCATACCATCGGGGTGCTGGGGGTACTCGGTTCGGCGGTGGGGCACGGCAGCTTCCATCGCCAGGATGTCTATATGCCGATCACCCCGATGTTCCACGTGCATGCCTGGGGGGTGCCCTATGTGGCTACCATGCTGGGGGTCAAGCAGGTCTACCCAGGCCGTTACGTGCCGGATACCCTGCTGGAGCTGGTTGAAAAGGAGGGGGTTACCTTCTCTCACTGTGTTCCCACTATCCTGCATATGCTGCTGAAGCATCCCCATGCCCAGCGGATGGATCTGTCCGGCTGGAAGCTGATTATCGGTGGGGCAGCCATGCCCAAGTCGCTCTGCCTTGAGGCGATGAAGCGGGGGATTGATGTCTTTGCCGGTTACGGCATGTCCGAAACCTGCCCGATCTTGACTATTGCTCACCTCTCACCGGAGATGCTGGAGCTTTCCGCAGAGGAACAGGCGGTTATCCGCTGCAAGACCGGTCGTTCACTGCCGCTGGTGGATCTGAAGATTGTCGATGCCGATCTGCAACAACAACCTGCTGATGGCGCCAGTACCGGCGAGATTGTGGTGCGTGCCCCCTGGCTGACCCAGGGGTATCTGAAAGATCACAAAGCGTCCGAACGTCTCTGGGAAGGAGGCTGGCTGCATACCGGCGACGTGGCGGCACGGGATGAACTAGGCTATGTCCGGATCACGGATCGGATCAAGGATGTGATCAAGGTGGCCGGTGAATGGGTCTCATCACTGGAGCTGGAGGATATCATCGCCCAGCATCCCGGCGTTGCTGAAGTGGCGGTGATAGGGGCAGCGGATGAAAAGTGGGGTGAGCGTCCCCTTGCTCTGGTGGTGCCGAAACCTGACGTACAACTGAACGAAAAGGATCTTGGTCATCATGTCAGGCAGTACGCTGAAAAAGGAATTGTTACCAAGCAGGTGGTGCTGCTGAAGGTCAGGTTGGTGGAGGCGATTGACAAGACCAGTGTGGGGAAGATCAACAAGGTGGCGTTGCGGGAAAAGTATCTCTAAAACCTACATCTCCAGTATGACTGACAGCACCATCGGGCGACGCTCAATAGACTTCTTGAAGAACCGTTTCAGGGTCTGGCGTACCAGCTGGCGCACCTCATCACGGTCTGCCAGAAATTCGACACTCTGTTCAAGCAGGGTTGCTTTGACCAGGTCCTTGGCAGCCTGCAGATACTCCTGACTCTCATCCTCAAACACGAACCCGCGGGAGACGATCTCCGGACCGTAGATCAGTTCACCGTTGTGCTGGTTGATCCCCAGGATTACCAGTACCATGCCGTCTTCCGACAGGTGGCGGCGGTCTTTAAGCACTACCTCACCCACATCGCCTACCCCTTTGCCGTCCACAAAGACCCGGCCGGTTTCCACGGTCTCTTCGATACAGGCGGTGTTGTTGTAAAAGCTGACCACTTCGCCGTTGACCGCCAGCAGGCAACGCTCCTCCGGTATCCCCACCTTCATGGCCAGCCTGCGGTGCAGCACCAGATGGCGGTATTCACCGTGGATCGGCAGAAAGAAGCGGGGCCGGGTGATGTTCATCATCAGTTTGAGCTCTTCCTGGCTGGCATGGCCGGAGACATGTACCTCGGAGACCTTTTCATGGTGGACATCGGCACCGCGGCGGTACAGGTGGTTGATCAGTTCGGAGATGGTGCGTTCATTGCCGGGGATGTTGCGGGAGGAGAGGATGACCGTGTCCCCTTTTTCCAGCTTGATCTGCTTGTGATCATCCATGGCGATCCGCACCAGGGCAGACATCGGCTCCCCCTGACTGCCGGTGGAGATGATGCAGACCTGCTCCGGCGGCAGGTGGTTCAGTTCCCGGATATCCATCAGTTGGTCGTCGGCAATCTTCAGATAGCCCAGGTTGCGGGCAATCCGCACGTTGCCGACCATTGAACGGCCATTGAGCAGTACCTTGCGACCGTTGGCAACGGCTACGTCGGCCACCTGCTGTACCCGATGAATATTGCTTGAGAAAGCTGCCACGATGATCCTGCCCCTGCATTTGGGAAACAGGTCGGCCAGTGCCTCTCCCACGTAGCGTTCAGAGATGGTGTACCCCTCGCGCTCGACATTGGTGGAGTCGGACAGCAGCGCCAGCACCCCCTGCTCTCCGTAGCGGGCAAAGGTGCCCAGATCGGTCACCTCGCCATCAACCGGGGTCTGGTCAAGCTTGAAGTCACCGGTATGGATCACGGTCCCCTCCGGGGTGGTGATCGCCAGGGCGCAGCCGTCCACCACCGAGTGGGCCACCCGGATGAACTCGATACTGAAGCAGCCCAGTCCTACCACGTCACGGGGCTGTACCGGATTGAGGTCCGCAGCTACCTTGTATTCCTCCAGCTTGCCTTCCAGAATACCCAGGGTCAGGGAGGTGCCGTAGATCGGGGCGGGGAACTCACGCAGCAGGAACGGCAGGGCGCCGATATGGTCTTCATGGCCGTGGGTCAGCAGGATACCGCGCA
>CAZOTC010000206.1:0-5080 GCA_964582605.1 uncultured Geobacter sp.
GAGGTGGTGGATGCCCATAACGGCTTTGAGGTGATCACCTCACGGATCAGGACCACCAAACTTTCTACCCTGATGTGGCTGGTCGGCTTTGTGACCTTTTTCCTCAGTTCGGTGCTGGATAACCTGACCACCACCATCGTCATGATCTCGCTGATGAAAAAGCTGCTGGACAAGCATGATGACCGGCTGTTCTTTGCCGGTATCATTGTTATTGCCGCCAATGCCGGCGGCGCCTGGTCACCGATCGGCGACGTAACCACCACCATGCTCTGGATCGGCGGCCAGATCACCACGATCGAGATCATGAAGGGGGTCTTTATCGCCTCCATGGTCAACATGATCGTGCCGCTGGCCATTACCAGTTACTTTCTGCGAGGGAAGGAAGTGATCAGCCCGGTTGCAGCCGGCCATGGTCATGGTCACAGTCACCATGGCAAAACCACCCCGTTTGAACAGAATTTCATGTTTGCCATGGGGATCGGCATTCTGGTGGCGGTACCGATCTTCAAGACCGTGACCCATCTGCCGCCGTTCATGGGAATCCTGTTCGGTCTGGGTATCCTCTGGCTGGCCGGTGAAATCATTCACAGTAAAAAAGAGGATGAACACAAGGAGCACCTGACTCTGGTGCGCGCCTTGCGTCAGATCGACATGAGCTCGATCGTCTTCTTCATCGGCATTCTGCTGGCTGTTGCTACTCTGGAGCATACCCATATCCTGACCAACCTGGCCAAATGGCTGAACCAGACCGTGGGCCGTGAAGATGTGATTGTAACCCTGATCGGCATTCTCAGCGCCATTGTGGATAACGTGCCGATTGTAGCCGCCTCAATGGGGATGTACTCGCTGGCCCAATACCCGCCGGACAGTTTTCTGTGGGAGTTTATGGCCTATGCCGCCGGAACCGGCGGTTCGATCCTGATCATCGGTTCCGCAGCAGGCGTGGCTGCCATGGGGCTGGAGAAGATCCATTTCTTCTGGTATGTCAAGCGGATCAGCGGTCTGGCCCTGGTGGGCTATTTTGGCGGGATCGCCGCCTATATCGTCCAGTACAAGCTGTTCCATTAACACCAATGGATTCAGGCCGGCCCGGTTGAACAGGTCGGCCTGAATCCCGGATCACCATGCATACCATTACCTGCCTCATATCGCTGCGGCGCCTGTCTCAATCCCTGATCATCATCCTGATGTTGATCTCCCCCTTGTCCTTTTCAACGGACAAGATCACCAACTTTACCTATGAATGTCCGGTTTCAACCGGCTGCAGCATCAAGTCAAACCGCCGTATTGCTCTGCAGCGTCAGTTTATCGATCTGCCGCACTTCATTACCGCAGAACCTGAAACCCGCCACAATCCGCCTGCCCCGATTGCAGTGGTTATCACCCTCCACACCTGTCTAATCCACAGCCGCGCCCCACCGGTCTGACCCCTGCACCATCCTGACATACTGTTTGTCTGCTTCGTTGTCCGCAGTGCCTCATTGGAGAGGAGACAGGACATGATCGAAACCGTAGTACGTCTGTTCAGACGCTCAGAGGAGCCGCCCAGAAGCGGTTGTGCCTGTTGCGGTCGCTGTTGTGCATCATTTGGAGGCCACCTGAACGCCTCAAAACGTGACCTTGCCCGCTGGCAACAGCAAGGCAGGGATGATCTCTTAAGCCGGGTAAACCGGTTGGGCTGGATCTGGGTTGATCCGGAAACCAAACAGCTGGTGGAGCTCTGCCCGTTTTTGCAGGAAGCTGCAGAGCAGCGCTGGATCTGCAGTATCAACGACACCAAACCGGATATCTGCCGGGACTACCCTACCCTGGCCCACGGGCATCGCTGCCTGAGCGGCGGGTTCTTAAAGATCTGAAACCATTCGAAGTGAGAAAGGAATCAACCAGATGAGATATATCCTTGCTTCACTGTATTTGCTGTTTGCAACTGCCCTGCCTGCTGCTGCAGCCGGTGGTGGCGGCGAGATTGTAAATATGACTGCCAGTGCCATGGGGATTGTTGCCCTGGTGCTGTTTGTAGTGGCCTACGGGCTGGTAATTTTTGAAGAGCAGCTGCACCTGCGCAAGAGCAAACCGGTGATCGTGGCAGCCGGAATTATCTGGATTCTGGTGGCTGTTTCCTATCAGGCCCTGGGCAGACCGAACCATGCCCATAGCGCCATCATGCACAACCTGACCGAGTACGCCGAGCTGTTCCTGTTTCTGCTGGCGGCCATGACCTACATCAACGCCCTGGAAGAACGCAACGCCTTCCGCGCCCTGCGTTCCTGGCTGGTCAACAAGGGGTTTACCCTGCGTACGGTATTCTGGATGACCGGTCTGCTGGCCTTCTTTATCTCGCCGGTGGCCGACAACCTGACCACCGCCCTGCTGATGGGGGCGGTAGCCATGGCGGTGGGGGGCGCAAACACCGGCTTTGTGGTGGTGGCCTGCATCAATATTGTGGTGGCTGCCAATGCCGGCGGGGCCTTTTCTCCCTTTGGCGACATCACCACCCTGATGGTCTGGCAGAAAGGTAAGGTAGAGTTTTTTGAATTCTTTGCCATCTTCATCCCTTCCGTGATCAACTGGCTGATACCGGCGGCATTGATGAGTATGGCGGTGCCGAAGGAACAGCCTTCGGTTTCCGATGAGGCGGTCAGTATGAAACTGGGGGCCAGGCGGATCATGGCGCTGTTTCTGGCAACGATTGTCACGGCGGTCTCATTCCACAACTTTCTGCACCTGCCGCCTGCGGTGGGGATGATGCTGGGACTGGGGTACCTTTCCTTCTTTGCCTACTGGCTCAAGAAAAAGGAACACCGTCTGCTGTCCGGCGACAACCCGCTGGACGTAACCGGCCACAAGCATGAGACCTTTGACCTGTTCCGCAAGGTAGCCAAGGCGGAATGGGATACCCTGCTGTTTTTCTACGGCGTGATTCTCTGTGTAGGGGGATTGGGACAGTTCGGGTATCTGGCCGTAACCTCAAACTTTCTGTACAACGGCCTGGGCCACACCACTGCCAACGTACTGGTGGGTCTGTTGTCAGCCGTTATCGACAATATCCCGGTCATGTTCGCAGTGCTGACCATGGACCCGCAGATGTCCCACGGCCAGTGGCTGCTGGTGACCCTGACCGCCGGGGTGGGAGGCAGTCTGCTCTCGATCGGCTCGGCTGCCGGGGTAGCGTTGATGGGATCTGCCAGGGGGATCTACACCTTTGGTGCCCACCTGAAATGGACCTGGGCCATCGCCCTTGGCTACGCTGCCAGTATTGTGGCCCATCTGTTTTTGAATGCGAAGTATTTTACCCACTAATTGTAACCACCACGGCTGATTAACGGCCAGTCCGGAATACCGGGCTGGCCGTATTTTTATTGTAATGACCTGATTACTGCCTTAAAATAAGTACTAAAAATGGAGGTAATATATGCAAGCAATTCACGCAACAGCATCAGTCAGCATCAGTGACCTCAAAAAGAATCCCAGCGGGATCATCAACCAGGCTCACGGAGCGCCGGTCGTTATCCTTAACCACAACCGTCCCACTGCCTATCTGGTACCGGCTGATGCCTATGAAGCCATGATGGAACAACTGGATGACCAGTATCTGGCCCGTCTGTTCAAAGAGCGCCAACAGGAACAAAGCATCAGGGTCACTCTTGATGAGCTATAACCTCGAATTCAAGGAATCAGCGTTCAAAGAGTGGCGAAAGCTGGATAGCAGCATCAGGGAACTGTTCAAAAAACGACTTGCCGAACGACTGGAACAACCACGTGTTGAATCAGCCAGACTCTCCGGCTTGCCCGACTGCTACAAGATCAAACTACGCAATGCCGGGTATCGTCTGGTGTATAAGGTTAATGATACGCAGGTGGTAGTGGTGGTGATTGCCGTGGGCAAACGGGAGCATGATCTGGTGTATCGTCTGGCCCAGGAAAGAGTGTAATTTCAATTAAAGGCGTTCTCCTTCGGCTGCTCAATGGGCCATCAGGAGCGGCAGCGGAGCCCTGACCAGCAGGTCTCTTGCAAGGGGGCTGATAAACGGGGACCGGTTTGATTTGTAGGCAAAAGCGCCCAGCACCAACAGATCAATTTTGGCCTGTGCGGCATGTTCAAGGACCACCTCGGCAAGATTGGCCTTTGAGGGAACGGTTTCTGCTGTTGCCTGTACGCCGTGGCGCGAAAGATGAGAGAGCATCTCTGCCATGGAGCGCTCTTCAAGTGACTGTTCCTGGCTGGTATGAACAACAGAGACAAACAGAACCTCCTGCGCCTTCTGGAGCAACGGCAGGGCATCGTGCACAGCACGTACCGATTCCCTGCCCCCTTTCCAGGCAACCATTATCCGGCTGCCGAACCTGTATATCTCACCCGAAGCAGGAAAAACAATCACCGGGCGCCCTGCCCCCAGCAGAATCTGTTCATGGAAATCAAGATGTGTGCTGCGGCTTTTCAGATAGGCCGGCTGACCGACCAGCATGATATCTGCTGCATAGGCAAAACGCGTGACAATGTTTTGCAGCGGTGTGCCGACCATACCCCAGTCAACCAGCAGCCATTCTGCAGTGATTCCAGCCTTTGACGCGGCGTTGATGAAAAACTCACGTACCTGCGCAAAATCGGAGATATAGTCTGAATTTGAAGCATAATGGGGGTGTGCAATGACATACAGCCCTTTCAGACATGCCCCGTGCTGCTGCGCCAGGGAAATGGCAGCCATCAGCCGTGCCGTACAACCGGCGCCACGATCCATATGTACGAGTATATCCCGCAACATGCCGATTCCCCTTTCAGTCCCGAAAGAGTCTACTATTATAACTTTGTTATTTGAAATTTTCTGAAGCTATTCAGACCACATATTGATTTAAAACATTAGCAAACATACATTAGCCATATTCAATATATCAACGTTTTATAATTACGTCCAGTTTCTTTATCCTTCCTTTTTATCAGCTCCAAGACGTCGCAAGGCCGCCCCGGAGTCCGGGACGGCCTTGCGACATACAACACGTGTGTACGGTTATGATTACTTCAGCAGCGGTGCGATAACCAGCGACACAACCGACATCAGCTTGATCAGGATGTTCATGGCCG
>CAZOTC010000207.1:0-5069 GCA_964582605.1 uncultured Geobacter sp.
AGAAACGTGCAGGAACTTTCCGACAAGGTCCAGGCACTGATTGAGGCAAACCGGGCCATGCAACAGAAGCTTCAGGCTGTCCCGGAAGCTGTTACGCCAAAGGTAGAGGTGGTAAATCCCGAGTCCGGTTCAAAGGTAAAGGATACCGGGCCACCCCAGGCATACGTCAAGGCTTTTGGTCTCTACAGTACCAACAATTTTGCCGATGCGATTCAGGCCTTTGAACTTTTTATCAAGGCCCACCCGTCCAGCGAGTATGTGCCGAATGCAACCTACTGGATAGGAGAGTGTCATTACAGTGGTTCCGATCTGCCCAAGGCCTTGGTTTCATTTCAGAAGGTTCTTGATACATGGCCGCGCCACCCCAAAGCCTCCGATGCGTTGCTCAAGATCGGTTACAGTTATAGCGCCTTGAAACAACAGGAAAAGGCAAAGACCGCCTTTGAAAGTTTGATTCGCAGTTATCCCGGAAGTCCGGCAGCCATAAAGGCCCGGGAACGGTTGATGTCAATCAGTCAGACCGCCCCTTAGCATGAATAAAAATGAGGTGACCATGAAATCATGCATTCAACGATCTGTTTTCGCGCTACTGTCGCTGTTACTGGTGCCGGTGCTCCTGTGGGCGGCAGAGGAGCCCACCTTGTATGTGATCCAGAAGGGAGATACGCTCTGGGGGCTTTCCGAAAAGTTTCTGAATGATCCCAAATACTGGCCAAACCTTTGGTCAAAAAACAGCCGTCTGACCAATCCTCATCTGATTTATCCCGGCCAGTTGGTGCGTTTTAAGGACGGCAAGCTGGAAATCGTTGATCCCCCTGTAGAGGCAGGTGCTCAGAAGGCAGCAGCACCGGTTGAACCGGAGGTTGTGGAGGAAAAGGTCTTTACCGTGCGGGGTAATGAAGGCTGGCTGATGGAGAAAGACCTTGCGTCTGTCGGCAGGATTATCGCCGGCCAGCACGGGCGTTTGATACTTGGCGAAGATGATACGGTCTACACCGATATCGGGACGGACCACGGTGGTGAAGACGGCAAGAAGTATACGATTCTCCGTAAATCGTCCATGGTGAAGCATCCTGTCACCAATGACGAGCTTGGTTACCGGGTTTTCCCCTTGGGAGCCATGCAGCTGAGTCATGTCACAAAGCTGAATTCAAGAGGAATCATCAATCAGTCGTTTAAAGAGGTTGAGCCGGGGGACCTGCTTATTCCCTACCAGGAGATTAAGCGCAAGACTATTGCCCTCAAGATGGTCAGCCGTCCGCTGGCCGGCTATATTGTTGAAACCGCTTCAGGGGCCAATGCCATTGCTGCCGGTGATGTAGTCTACCTTGATCTTGGAACCCAGCAAGGGGTTGAAGCCGGTAACCTGCTCTATATCAGCCGTAAGGTTAATATTGAAAAGATGCTGGTCGAGCGCTATGTTGGAGAGCTGCCGAGTGAAGTGGTAGGGGCTCTGGTGGTGGTGGAGACCGGAAACAGAACCTCGACAGCGATTGTGGTCAAGAGTATTGATGCGATCTTTATTGGTAATGAGGTGCTCAGCACACCTCGCTAACTGCTGTCAGCAGTGCATGCAGGAGGCCGGCCGGAATGCCGGCCTTCGTTTTTTGGGAGTTTTATTCTGTGGATTATGTTTCCTGGATAGCATTGCGTGCTGTAGAGGGTGTCGGCCCGGTACTTTTCAGACGTTTGCTTGAACGGTTTGAGACTCCTGAACAGGTACTTGCAGCCGGAGTTGACGCCGTTATGGCCGTACGGGGAATGACGCTGCCTGTTGCCAAAGCTCTTGCCGGCGACGACTGCAGACGTTTTGCCGATCTGGAATATCGAAGGATAGAGGCAGCCGGTGTGCGTCTGCTCACCTTCCTGGATGCAGAGTATCCACGCAGGCTGTTTGAAACAGGCGATCCGCCGCCACTGCTGTATCTGTGGGGAACCATTCCGGCCTGGGACCCCGCGATCGCTGTGGTTGGGGCACGCCGTGCAACCCGTGACGGGCTTAAAGCTGCAGAGCGTCTTTCAGCGGAACTGGCAGCTAACGGCGTGCTGGTGGCTTCCGGCCTGGCCCGGGGGATTGATACCGCTGCCCATCGCGGAGCCCTGGCTGGTGGCGGATCAACCGTTGCCGTACTGGGCTGCGGTGTTGATGTGGCCTATCCGCCGGAAAATCGGGAGCTTGCAGAGAGGATTGCGGAAACCGGTGCTGTCCTTTCCGAGTTCCCGATGGATACCCGACCGCTGGCAGAACATTTTCCCCGGCGCAACCGGATTATCAGCGGCCTGTCCCGTGGCGTGCTGGTGGTGGAGGCGGTTGAAAAAAGCGGTTCCCTGATTACTGCCCGTTATGCCCTTGATCAGGGTCGGGAAGTCATGGCTGTCCCCGGCAGTATCAATTCTCCCTCCTGTCGCGGAAGCAACCGCTTGATCAAGGAGGGCGCCCAGCTGGTTGACAGCGTCCAGGATATTCTGGATGCCGTCCGGATCAGCCAGGTGCAGCATGAACTGCCGTTATTTGAAAATAAGACGGTGTTGCCAGGAACAGGGTTCACTCCCCGTGAGGCGGCGGTCTACGAACTGGTTGCCCAGGGGCCGCGCCATCTGGATGAGATTACCCAGGCTCTGGAATTGACTGCCGGAGAGGTTTCGGCTATGGTGCTTGGCCTTGAACTGAAGGGAGTGCTGGCGCAGCTTCCCGGATCATATTATTCCCTACCGTAAGGATTGTAGAAATTATGGCACATAAGCTTGTCATCGTCGAGTCTCCGGCCAAGGCCAAGACTATTGAAAAATTCCTCGGTTCCGACTATCGGGTGCTGGCCTCGTTCGGCCATGTTCGCGCATTGCCCAGTAAGCAGGGGTCGGTTGATACGCTGAATGATTTTGAGCCCAAATATCATGTGCTGCCTGAGAGCAAGAAACATATTGACGCCATCAAGAAGGAGCTGAAGGGGGCGGATCAACTGCTGCTGGCAACTGACCCCGACCGTGAAGGTGAAGCGATCTCCTGGCATCTGCTGGCAGCATTGGGGTTGGACAGGAAACCCTCGCTTCCGATCCAACGGGTGGTCTTTCATGAGATCACCAAGGACGCCATCATCCATGCGGTTAAGCACCCCCGGGAGATTGCCGTTGATCTGGTGGACGCCCAGCAGGCCCGATCGATCCTTGATTATCTGGTCGGTTTCAACCTCTCTCCGTTCCTCTGGAAAAAGATCCGGTACGGCCTCTCTGCCGGTAGGGTCCAATCAGTTGCCCTGCGGCTTGTCTGTGAACGCGAAAAAGAGATTCAGGCCTTTGTTGAACAGGAATACTGGACCATTGCGACCCGTCTGGAAAAACAGGCGGGCCAGGCCTTCAAGGCCGGCCTTGTCGCTGTTGGTACGAAAAAACTGGGTAAATTCGATATCCCGGACGAAAAGAGCGCGCATGCGCTTAAGAGTGCCATTGCTCAGGGCAGGGCGCAGGTGGCTACGGTAACGCGCAAGGAGATGAAGCGCAACCCGGCACCTCCTTTCACCACCTCCACCCTGCAACAGGAGGCCTCCCGCAAACTTGGTTTTGGCGCTAAAAAGACCATGGCTACCGCCCAGAAACTGTATGAAGGGGTGGCGATCGGCGAGGGGGGCACGGTCGGTCTGATTACCTACATGCGTACCGATAGCGTCAATCTCTCGGCCCAGGCGTTGAAAGAGGCCCATGACCTGATCAGTGTGGCCTACGGCAAGGAGTACGCCCTGACCAAGCCGCGCCACTACAAGAATAAATCCAAAAATGCCCAGGAGGCCCACGAGGCGATCCGGCCTACCTATCTGGACAAGACCCCGGTAGAGCTGAAGAAATACCTGACCCCTGACCTGTTCAAGCTGTATGAACTGATCTGGAAACGGACGGTGGCCTGTCAGATGGCCGAGGCGTTGCTGGATCAGACCTCGGTGGATATCGAGGTAAGCGGCAAGGAAAAGGACCGTTACACACTGCGGGCAACCGGCTCGGTGATCCGTTTTCCCGGCTTCATGAAGCTGTACATCGAAGGGGTTGATGACGAAGATGAGGAAAAGGAAGGGACGCTGCCGCCGCTTGAGGAAGGCGAAGCGCTTAACCTGCTGGAAGTCCTGCCGGAACAGCATTTTACCCAGCCGCCGCCACGCTATACGGAGGCAACCCTGGTCAAGACCCTGGAAGAGTACGGCATCGGTCGACCTTCTACCTATGCCAGCACACTTAACACCCTTGTGGAGCGCAAGTATGCCCGTCTGGATAAGAAGCGCTTCTTCCCTGAAGATGTCGGTATGGTGGTCAACGACCTGCTGACCGCCCATTTTCCCAAATATGTAGATTATAACTTTACCGCCGGGCTTGAAGAGGAACTGGATCAGGTCTCCCGTGGTGAAAAACAGTGGAAGCCGCTCCTGCGCGAATTCTGGAACCCGTTTATCACCCTGCTTAAGCAAAAAGAGGGAGAGGTTAAAAAGGATGACCTGACCACCGAAACCATGGATGAGGCCTGTCCGGAATGTGGCAAACCGTTGGCGATCAAGCTCGGTAAGCGGGGTAAATTCGTGGCTTGTACCGGCTTTAAGGAAGGCTGCAAATATACCCGCAATCTTGAGGCCGGTGTTGCTGAGGAAAAGGCTGAACCGGTGGTTTCTGAAGAGAAGTGCGACAAGTGCGGACAGCCGATGTTGGTCAAGGATGGCCGCTATGGCAAGTACCTGGCCTGCTCCGGTTACCCGGCCTGCAAGAATATCCAGCCGCTCAATAAACCCAAGAGCACCGGCGTCACCTGCCCGGACTGCAAGCAGGGGGAACTGGCCGAGAAGAAGTCCCGCTACGGCAAGCTGTTCTACTCCTGCAACCGGTATCCCGACTGCAAGTTTGCCCTCTGGGATCCGCCGGTCACCCAGCCCTGCCCCAAGTGCGGCTTTCCGGTCTTGGTCAAGAAGGTCTACAAGAAGAAAGGTGAATTCCTGAAATGCCCCAAAGAGGGCTGCGACTACACCTCGGTATGATGTCTGTCACCATCATTGGTGCCGGTCTGGCCGGGTGTGAGGCAGCCTGGCAGGCCGCTG
>CAZOTC010000208.1:0-5061 GCA_964582605.1 uncultured Geobacter sp.
ATGGTCCGGGATGCCCAGGGAGACAAAGCTCCGATTCAGCGCTTTGCCGATGCCGTCTCTGCTTGGTTTGTGCCGGTCGTTATCGGTCTGGCGTTGCTGACCTTTCTGGTCTGGCTGCTGGCTCTGCAGGCTCCGTTTCTGGTTGCGTTCAAGTTTGGCGTGGCGGTAGTGGTGATCGCCTGTCCCTGCGCCATGGGGCTGGCAACCCCCACTGCCATCATGGTGGGCAGCGGGGTGGCCCTTTCAAGGGGGATACTGGTCAAAAAAGGGTCGGCCCTTGAAGCCATAGCCAGGCTGCAAGTGATGCTGCTTGACAAAACCGGTACGATTACTGCCGGAAAACTGACCATGTGCGACTTGGTCACGGCAGACGGTGTGGATGAACAGCGTCTGCTTGAGTGTCTTGCAGCTGCAGAAGCCTCATCCAGTCATCCCCTGGCACAGGCTGCCGTCCAGGCTGCCGGAGAACGGGGGATCATACCCGGAGAGGTCTGTGACTTCAATGAGGCTGAAGGATATGGAATCACCTGCAGCTACAACGGATTCCGCCTGGCTGTGGGGAATCAGCGGCTGATGGAGCAGGAGCGGGTCAAGACGGCCCACCTGGAACATGAAGTAAAAAGCCTTGCAGGTGAAGGGAAATCCCTGATTCATGTCGCGGCAGCCGGGACGCTGGTCGGCGTTGCGGCCTTCAGCGACACCATCAAGCCTACCTCTGCACAAGCGGTAGCCGCGATGAGGCAGCTGGGTATCCGCACAATCATGATCACCGGCGATCACGCTGACGTGGCGGCCGTTGTTGCGGCACAGGCCGGGGTGGACAGTTTTGAGGCACAGGTTCTGCCGGGGCGCAAACAACAGGTGGTCCAGGATTGGCAGGCGCAGGGCTACAGGGTGGGGATGACCGGTGACGGGATCAATGATGCACCTGCCCTGGCATCGGCTGATGTGGGGATCGCCATTGGCGGTGGAACGGACGTAGCCAAAGAGACCGGCGATATCGTGCTGATCAGGGATGACCTGCTTGATGTGGTGCGGGCCATCAGGATAGGACGGGCTACCTTGGCCAAGGTCAAACAAAACCTGTTCTGGGCATTGTTTTATAACGTCATCGGTATTCCGGTGGCGGCCGGTCTGTTTGCCGGCTACGGCATTTTTCTGAAGGCTGAATTTGCCGGGCTGGCCATGGCATTTTCATCAGTTTCGGTGGTGCTGAACTCATTGCTGTTGAAACGAACGGCAGCACGGTAGGCGTCATACCGGAATCCTGCCGGACGCATCTGATCGAACGGCTCTGTGCTTACTTGCCGTATCCTGCCGTCTGAACCGACTCCAGCACGCCGTTGCGGAAATAGAGAATATGCACCAGCCTGTTGGGTCCCTCGTTATAGGTCCATTCTTCCACATTAATCAGAATCGTCGCGCCATGTCCGCCTGCCTCGCTCTGCATCCTGCTGGACTTGTAGGTTGGCGGATCACACTTCATTGCCACAATCGACTGACTGTCGCCGGTCGAAACGATGGTGCCGTTAGGGCAACGAAAATTGTCTGCCGATGCGGTTGCTGCCAGTCCGAGCAAAAGGGCAACTGCGGTGGTGAAGATCTTCGAGATCATGGGTGCCTCCCGGTAAAGTTCGTTATAGAGGTGTTCAGAACGCCAATCCTGCTGCAGTAATACTGATTGTGCCGCTTTTGCATGCCAGGCCCTGCTGGGTGAAGGTTTTGGAATCGTAGCCGAATGAGCAGACGGCCCGCAGGGTGATACTGGTGCAGTTGGTTGCTGTGAGCGTCGGGACCTGCAGCACAGCGCCGGGTGCAAGTGATCCGTTTCTCGTATCCTGATTAACCGCGCCGCCGTTACTGTTCAGCATCTCTATCTTCAGTTGGTTACAGCCTATCACTGCCTGCGTACTGTTTTTCCAGGCCAGATGGTAGGTTTCTGCTCCCGCAGCGACTGCGGTTACCGTTATGCATCCGGCCAGTATGATTCCTGATAACAGTGCCCCGCTGATAGTTCCTTGCATGGTGTTGCCTCCTGTGTATGGATCTTGTTGTGCCCTGTTCGGATCAGTCCACCGTGAGCGTATAGAGATTGATGGTTGCTGTCACGTTAGTACGGCAGGGTACAACGTCTTTCCCGGTCATAAATTCTGTTACATCGCCATCCTTGTACGCGCAGATGATCCAGAGTTTTATCTTTCCGCACCCGGTTGGAGGCGCGTACCTGAAGGACTCTGTCACAGATGTGGTTCTGGTAGGACCAAAATTAAGATCACTTCTGCCTTTGATTGGCGTATCAACTCCGGCGGTTGATACGCCGTTGATCGTTCTTGAACAGGAGATCAGCCCTGTCGGGACAGGCAGGTTGTTCTTCCAGGTGATTGTGTACTCTGCTGCCGTTGCAGGACTGCAGGCAAAAATAGAAGTAATTATTGAAAACGCTGCTGTAGCTATAGTTTTCTTCATCGTTGTTTTATCCTTTTTGAGTACGGTCGGTTTGCAGGCTTGTAGGCAACGGCTACTGCCAACCGCTGTTAGGGTCCTGGGTCTGAACGCAGGCCGGATTGGTGCAGAGCAGAGCGCAGAATTTTTTCAGGTCGTTCATCGAAAAATCAAACGGGACAACTGCGGTGCCATAGTTATCCCGGCACTGGTACTTTCCGTCAAACCTGAGGCATGACCAGGACTTGAATTGACAACCCACCAGGTGACCTTTTTCCACAACCCCGTTCACCACCTTGGTTATGGCGTTGGGATGGATAGTGCAGCGTTTTGAGAAATAGTCCGGATTGCTGTTGCACATGAACGTCTGGGCCGTGGCGCCGCATGGCAGTGTCAGCAACGCCACAACAATCAATGACTTGATCTTGCTGATGTTTTTCATGATGATAGCCTTCTTTCTCGCCACTTTTTATCTCTGGCGACCCGGTCTGCGTGATTCCGGTGAAAAAGGGGACGGTCCACTTTTTGCCGTCAGCTCTCTCTCCCTGTCTCTGCTTCCGCTGCTCACAAACCGAGCGGCGTTTTTCCCCCACCAGGTGTAATGCTGAAACTGCCCGGAATACTCGGATTCAAGGTTACAACGTAGTTGCCACAGGCCTCGTTTACTTGGCTGAATCCGTTCGTTTTTATCGTGCCCTGTGCATCGGAATATTTGCAGACTGCTGAGAAAGTGATGCGGGTGCAGGTTGGAGAACTGATCACTACCTGCACCGTCTCCCTCAGCCTGGTGAATTTGTGCTGGATGTTGTTCGGGATGGTAGCAGCAGCACCAACCACCGACGCATTCAGTGTGCAGGCGGCAGTGGAGGCAAACTGGTTCTTCCAGGTAATGACGTAGTCAGCTGCAGAAGCGGTTGTAACGCTTGCGGCGGCATAGAAAACTACAGCGGTAAACACACGGGCGATGATCCGAAATGGTGTAGTCATAGTGTAAACTCCTCTCAGGTTTGCAGGTAAGCTGCGTATCTATTCCGTTACCCGGTAATTGCCAAAGTCGTTGATCGTTACTCTGAAGTTACGGTGTGGCAGCCAGGTACCCGGCACGGTGTACAGCTTGGTTATGTCGAATGTTCTGGTGAAACCGGCACAGCCACCTGTTGCAGGATTCACAAAGATTTTGCCAACAGAGAGAATGTTGCCGATCTGCTTGACCTCTTTTTGCTCGGCGCAGAGGTATTCTGTCGTCGGGATACCCAGTGCATAGAAATCAATCCTGAGCTTGACAGCATAGGGCCCTTTGCTGTTATCCAGCGTCACGGTGCCTGCCTGGACAGGAGTGGCAAGGAAGCAGAGTACGGCACCAAAGACAAACAAAATCCCCATACATGTTCTCGTGTGACGTTTCATTGCATACCCCCAAAACCTATGATCATTAATTTTTACTCGTATTTAGCATGAACCATGCCAAACAACGGTCTTTTTATATCAGGCTGTTACAGATATCTGTAGTGCCGACGCGCCAACTGGTGCCGCCAACTTTGGTGGCACTCCACTCACTTCGTGAACAGCATACAGAAAACAGTGCGTCAACGACGATCCAGCTCTCACCGGTACTCAATAACCAGCGGGTTGCTTCCGCTGATATTCGCCATGCCGCTGCTGCAGGGAATATCCCTGGCAGCGGTTTTCCCTGCACAGGTTGCCCGCAGCTTGATGGCAGCACAACCGGCAGAGGGGATATCCATGATCAGCGTCTTTCGGTAGGCCAGATCTGATCCATTGGTCTTCTCCGTGATGGTGGAACCATTGGAAGCCAGTGTTCTGACACTCACAAAACTGCATGCGGATGCCGGAAAGGTGTCATTATACCAGTTGATGGTATAGACGGTTGGCGGGAGCAACGGTGGAGCCGCCTCGACAATGTTTGAAAGTGCGGTGGTCGCCAGTAGCGTTGTAGCAAGAAAGATGGTTGCAGGCTTCATGATGTTCTCCTTCTGATCTGTTGTACCTGTGTATCCGAGTCCCTGAACAGCGTTACTTAAAGCAAAACCAGCCGGTTTGGGTGTCGAAGGCCTTGCCAGTGTTCTTAAACTCCGCCTGTACAGCAGCTGTTTTCAGGAAACCAATGAAAAGAAGGTTATCTATGCCGGTATGAATTTGCCACGTTTTTCCTCCTGTTCCGTTGCCGCATCCATTACCTATAAGTGATGACATGCCGACACAGATACAGGTTGTGGCTGCTCCGGCAGGTGCGCCGGCCAGTAAGCCTGCAAGCAGCAGTGATCCGATAATGGTTTTGTTCATTTGCATGTTCCTCCGTTTTGAAACTGGTTGGGTTAACATCGTCTCTAATGGAATCAAAATAACCTACTTCGCGCTACGAACCGGCCAGACATAGTTCAGCTTGCTCTTGCTGCCGCCGTACAGGCCGGGGACGCCTTCGGACATGACCATGACCCAGATATAGATGCCGTAGGTGCTGGATGACCAGTAGTTGCCACCCGGAAAGTTCTTGAAACGGTGGCGGTCAGGAAAAATAATCCCCAATTCTTCCTTGGTAGGCAGGCGCCAGTCACCGGGCTTTGAGTTGTCGGTCAGGTCGCACTGACCGCTTGCAAG
>CAZOTC010000209.1:0-5059 GCA_964582605.1 uncultured Geobacter sp.
CGCCTCCAGCACGAACATCTCGTTGGATCTGATGAATCCCTTCTGATAGCCGTTGCAGTCCACCAGACCGGCCATGCCGGCCGGAATAGAGCCGGTGCGGGCCAGATAGCCCTGCTGGGAAACAAATTTTTCCACCGCCAGCAGTTTCAGGGCAGTAGGCCCCTGATAATCGGCTGTCTTCAGACAGAAAGGCACCGCAACTGCACCAGGGATAGAGCCGACATAATCGGTATCGCCGGGCAACGGGAAAGACCATTCCGGCCGGTAGCGCCAGTCCCGCAGCCGGGTCAGCAGAGTGGTATCGCCCAGGTAACACGGCTGCTTGACCGGATCGATACATCGGCCGTCAATAGCGCCGGGATACGGGTACCAGGCATCATGGTCAGGATAGCCTGCCGGGGTGGTGTTGGCATGGATAACGGTAAAGGCCACGCTTTTGGGCCTGGCGTTGATGTTGTTGTCGGCAGCCAGAGCGGCGTTTACCTTGCGGATCAGGTTGCCCAGCCCGGTGTGGTCGGGATGGCCGTCCAGGGGATGGGTCGTGCCGATCAGGGTTTTTGCGGACGACTTGGAAATGACATCATAGAGCTGGTTATAGAGAGTACGGGGTGTGGCATCTATCTCACTGCCTGTGCCAAACACGGCGCTCTTGGTGCAGTCGGATCTCCGCAGCTTCGTGTCAATGCCGACCCCGGTGTTATATGCGGTCCAGGCTGTGCCGAGACCGGTATCGGGATAGCCCCAGAAGGTGGGGGTCGGGCCTCCCAGAACCTGCTGACCGCTTCTGGTTTCACCCTTGCGGATCTCTGCGAACTGGGCCAGATCCGCCTCGCTGCACTGGCCCCACTTTGACATGACCGGCTCGACCCCCACGTTTTTCCAGAAGGAACAGGCATCGCAGTAAGCATCGCCGATGGTTACCACAAAAATCCTCACCGGTTTGCCCAGCCGCTTGAACTCCTGAGCCAGACCGGCAAAGCCCAGCACCTCGTCATCGGGATGGGGGGTGATAATCAACAGTTCATCATAGGAGGTAAGAGCGCTATTGTTGCAGGTGACCGCAGCCGGCGGTGCAGGCGCAGCACTCGGCACCACCGGGCAGGCAACGGTCTGGTAGATGGTGTCACCGCTACAGCCGACAAGCGCCAGAACAGTCAGCAAACAGACAACAGACAACAGTCTCGACAGATTGTGTGACATGGCGTCCTCCTTCATGGGGCAATCTTTGGCAGATCAGTACTGGTTGAAGATATTCAGCGCATACAGGAACTCAAAAGCCGGGGCCTGCATATGGTCTACATTCACGTAGACCGGTTTTTTCCCCAGGTAGTAGCTGAAGGGTGACACCACCTGCAGCTTGCTTTCCGGCAGCAGGTAGGCATAGCGGATCTTGGACGGATAGGCCGCAAGCAGGCTGGTGTAGTTGTTGGGGGTCACCACAGAATCCTTGTCCAGACTGATGATGCTCACACTGCTGTCAGGCAGCTGCGAAAGATCCACATCTGCCGCGCGCAGGGCCGCATCGAGGTTAGCCTGGGAGGCGCTGCTCAAAAAGGCGCTGCTTACCAGTGAGTTGACGCTGTTGTTACTCGACAGCAGCAGGTCGGCCGGATAAGTGGAGCCGTTGGAGCTCTGCCGCAGGGAGCTGAAGAGGATCTGTCCGGCGACATTCGTTGAGGGCAAGGCAAAGGCCTCGCCGATGGACAGATTCTGGCCGTTCACATTACACATGGATTGCAGCAGCACCTTGCACTTCAGGCTGTAGAAATCAGGATTAAAGACCGACGCCGTATCGCCGTTCAGTTGGTGGGTGGCGTAGGAGAGGAAGGCATCAGCACTTAACAGCGGCTTGACCAGGTTGGTCACGGCCTGGACCTGAATGTTGTACGGGTTGCTGCCGATGGCCGAGACATCGTCAAACAGAAATCCCTTGGTGACCTTTGAGGTGTTGTAGGCCCCCTCCATCCCTACCGAATGCCTGAGCTGATACAGGCTGTTCAGGACGCCGGGGTTTTTGTTCAGATAGGAGCTGAACCAGACCGAGTAGGCCCCACCTTCGGAATAACCGGCGGAAAACAGCTTCAGTACCGCACTGTCTGCAAGCTGATACTGCGCTTTAACGGTTGGCGCCACAGCAGCCAGCATATCTACCGCTGTCTTTGCGCTGACCTGCGGATAGAGCACATAGGGATGGACCGTCTGCCAGTCAACGCCCTGGCCGACATAATCCGGTATCAGCACGATGTACCCCTGGGAGGCGAACACTTGGGCCGCCAGCCTGGTTTCACCGTTGGTGCTGTAGTTTGAGCCGACGGTGGTTTTATTGAAGGAGGTGCCGTGGAAATAGACCACCACCCCTTTAACCCTGGAACCGGCAATCCCCTGCGGCATGATCAGGCCGCCTGAAACCTGGAAGGTTTGTGTCCCTTTGGGCAGGCTGACCTGGGTGGAATAGGTGACCGGCTGGAACAGGACGCCGGTGACCCCCAGCGGGTTGTTCAGGATCGGCTTGGTGTTCAGGTTGAAGTTGCCGGAACCGCTCTGCTGGCTGATATAGGTGATCTTGGCCTGGCATTCCGGCGATTGCAGGGTTACCCCGTATGTACTGTTGAGCTGGCAGAACATGGTCTCATAGGCGCTTTCCAGATCAGCCACGGAAATCGTCAGGGGGCCATCCGTTGCTGCGGCCTTTACCGCCGCCGCATACGCTGCAGCACTGACCGCCTGGGGCTGCCAGTTATCCATCGCATCAAGATGGGAGATCGGCAGGATCCGGGTTGCGAGCGCAGGGTTGTCCTGCATTGCCACGTACAGGGCAGCAGCGTTGTCGGTTGCGGTCTGATCGTTGCCGCAGGCCTGCAGCAGCCCGAGAGCCGCCGTTACGGTACAGAACAACAGGATTTTTTTCATCTGCATACTCCTTGATTGAACTATTGTCATGCCCCGGTGAAGACTCCCGTCCTGGCGCAACCAGCCTGATAACAGAGCAGAACCGTTACTTGCTCTTGCAGGCAGTCACGATCCCGGTGGCCGTGACGCTGATCATGGCCTTTCCGTTTTCGCTCTGGGCCAGGCACTTGCTATCGGACATATCAATCAGGACCTTCAGTTGCGATCCGGCCTTGGGCAGGTTGGCGTCGGCTGCAAAGATCGAGGTGTTCGGATCAGGATTCGTGTTCGCGATGAAATCGCAACCGCTCACCGGGCTCAGTTCGCTGCCTACCTTGACGGCCTTCAGCAGGTCGAGCATCTGGATAAAACCGTTGGAGCGGTTTGCCGAGGACTGGGCATTTTTGCCCCGGCATTCAGGTCCGCCGTTCACCACTTCGATGGTGACGTTGAAGTTGTTCTTCACGCCGGTGGTGGCATCATACAGCAGACCATTGCAGTCGCTTGAGGTTTTGCAGGCCGTGGGCTGGTATCTGCCTAACATCACATCGTGGATCGACGGCTTGGGGGACTGGTGAGCCATTACGAACCAGATGGCCGAGGCAAAGTACAGCTTGCCGTCGTAGGCCACCATGTCGGGCCAGCTGAGCAGGAACTGGTAATCACCGTTGAAGTAGGCCGCCGAGAATCCGGCATAGTTGTAGTAGTAGGTCAACTGCTTCGGCCCGCGGCCGTAGTAGCGGGCAAAGCTGTTTTTGGTGCAGTCAAACGGTTTGGCACAGCCGGTGTTGAAGTAACTTGCACCGTTCACCCAGCCATATTCCCGCAGCCAGGTAAAGGATTTGGTGATCTGGGTCTCGCCGGTCTCCTGGGCTGCATGGGCGAAGAGCGAGGCGATCTCGCGTTTGCAGGCCTCCTCCACCGAGCTGAAATATCCCTTTTCTCCGCAGAAGAACGGATAGCGGGCCACGGCGGTCAGGAAGTTGTTGTAGGTATTGGCGCTGAAACCGTCCTCGGCGGGCCAGGGTACTGTTTTTCCGCTGGCATTGGTGTACGTCAGGGAGCCGTCGCCGGCATAGGCACGTGCTGCAAGGGTATCCCAGGTTGCCTTGGGCATCACCTTCATCACGGTTGCCACGTTGGCCGGTGTGGTGGCGCTGAGATCGGGCATACAGGGGAGCATATACTCGCGGTACAATGCCTCCTTGTCCTGCTGGGTATACCCGTCGGTCGGTTTTGCCAAGTACATTTCACCGCTTGCGATGCTCTGGTTGACCAGATTGATGACGTTGCTCTGACTGTAATCGTTTGCCGTGCAGGTTTTCAGTGCCGGGTAGGACGCCTTGAGGGTGGTGTAATCATAGTAGGTGAATTCATGCTTGTCCGAGGCGACCGGCTTGGTGGGGTCGTAGACCTGCCAGAGACCGGCCTCAAATGCGGACGAGCAATCAGCCTGCACCGGGCAATGCCCGGCACTGGCATACCAGGCATTGGTGTAGAGCTGGTTGTTGGTGTACTGCACAAGTGTGCCGGTTTTGGAGTAGTTCACGGTGGGGTCGTACAGAACCGGCTGGGTCACGGTCACGGTGGCTTTATCGGTGGTGTCGGCACTCTTCACCGCCAAGGCGCCGGCCTTCGAGCTGTAGTTCACCGTCAGCAGCAGGGTTTCGGCAACGCCCTTCATACCGTCATGGGTGATGCGTACCGTGTAGGAACCGGCCGGAATGGTAACCGGCTGCACCGTATCGGTACTGCAGGTGTGGTTGATATTCTGGGATGTCATTGATGACAGGAGTTTGGCGTTAGCGTCAAAGAGCTCCAGCAGGAATGAACGGTTGCTGGCCAGCATGCACAGATCAACGGTGGTCGTTTTTTGCAGGGTCCAGCTGAATTCATCGTAGCCGATGCCGCCGGTATCGGTGATGCCGCTCACGGCGCTGCCGGATGACTCAAGCGAGAGCACTATCGTGTAGCTGTCTGACAGAGAACTGACCACCCCTGCACGGTACTGCTGCTCCGAATAGTAGGTGGTGCCGGTGGGAGGGCTGGAATTTCCGGAATCGCTGCAGCCTGTCAGCAGCAGACCAGCAAGGGTAATCGACAAGAAACAGGAAAGGGCCGGTGTGACGGTGCGTGTTTGCATGGTGTCTACCTCCGTTGTCTGTTCATC
>CAZOTC010000210.1:0-5038 GCA_964582605.1 uncultured Geobacter sp.
CTGAGCGTCAGGTCGGTGATGTGCGTTTGCGTCAACTGATCAAAGGAGAGATTCGATCCGTCTCCCTGGACCGACATTATATCAGTAGTGACGGAACAGATTTTTGGGGCCATCTGTCAGGCAGCCGTATGGAGCATGCTGACGGCAGCCTCAAGTCACTTGTCGGGGTCATCTCTGATATCACACAGCGCAAGCTGGCCGAAGACACGCTGCGAGTGCTGGAGGCTGAGGCACAGGCAGCCAAGCGGCACCTGGAAGAGGCACAGCGTATTGCCCACCTGGGCAGCTGGCAGCTGGACATCGTCAACAATCAACTCACCTGGTCACAAGAGTGCTACGCAATTTTCGGTATTTCCCAGGGTTCCCCTCTTACCCTTGAGTCCTTTATTGCATGCATCCATCCGGATGATCGCGAGATGGTCACTGCTGCCTGGATTCAGGCGCTTGCCGGAACACCCTACGACATCACCCATCGCATTTGTCTGGGCAACAAGGTGAAGTGGGTTGCCGAACAGGCCAGAGTACTCTTTGACGCACACGGAAACGCACTGCAAGGGATCGGCACGGTTCAGGATATCACTGAACGGAAGGAAACAGATGACGCGCTGCGTGAAGCAAAAGAGCGCTTCCAGTTTGTGATTGAAGGGAGCCAACTGGGGTTCTGGGACTGGGATATCGCAACCGGCACGGTAATCCGCAATGAACGCTGGGCAGAGATGCTTGGCTACACCGTTCAGGATATTGAAAACAGTGTCAGGCAGTGGACTGACTATATCCACCCGGACGACAGGGACCATGCAATGCAGTCGCTGCAGGACCATCTGGACGGCAAGACCGAGATGCATCAGGCTGAATACCGGATGCTTACCAAGGACGGTCAGTATTGCTGGATACTGGATCAGGCAAAGGTTGTTGCGCATGATCCGCACGGCAAGCCGCTTCGCATGTGCGGCACCCACAGCGATAGTACCGGGCGCAAAGAGATGCTCAATGCACTGCAGGAAAGCGAGGAACGCTATCGCAACCTTGTTGATAACCTGCAAAACGTGGTGGTGTATCAGATTACCGGAGACCTGCACGGCAATAGAAAATTCTCCTATATCAGTCGGGCAGTAGAACGTTTGAATGAGGTACCTGTCGAAGATGTACTGGCAGATGCGCAGGTCATCTACCGCCAGATTCTTCCTCAGTATCACGAGCAGTTACAACAGAAAGAAACAGAAGCGATCAGCAACCTCACACCGTTACACATTGAGGTACAAAGCCAGCTGCCAAGTGGAACCGTCAAGTGGTTTGAGTATACCGTTTCTCCGCGCATACGTCATGACGGCTGCACCATCTGGGACGGTGTAGAGGTTGATATCACTCACCGCAAGCAGTCTGAGCAGGAACTTATAGCAGCGAAGCTGTCGGCTGATGCAGCCAACCTTGCCAAAAGTGAATTTCTGGCCAATATGAGCCACGAAATCCGCACCCCGATGAACGGGGTCGTTGGTATGACACATCTGTTAAGAACCACCGAACTCACACCGGAGCAAGAGCAGTATCTTGCCAATATAGAAATTTCAGCCACCAGTCTTACCACCCTGATCAGCGACATCCTTGACCTTTCTAAAATCGAAGCAGGCAAGATGGTGTTGGAATCTGCTGTGTTTTCACTTCGCAGCTGCATTCAGGACGTCCTTTCAAGTCAGCAGTATATCATTCAACAAAAAGCTATCCGTATCATCACTACGATTGCTGATGAACTGCCGAATTCTCTGATCGGCGATCAGCTACGTACACGCCAGATTCTTTTGAACATCCTTGGAAACGCCATCAAATTTACCGAACAGGGACAGATTGACATCATTGTCGAGTTGCTTGAACAGCAGAACCGGGAGATCCATGTCAGAATAGCCGTCAAGGATACCGGCATCGGGATGTCTGAACAGCTACAAGAACGTATCTTTGCTCCCTTTGTGCAGGCAGACTCCTCGACTACTCGTCGTTATGGCGGTAGCGGGCTTGGACTGGCCATCTGCAGAAGACTTGCCGATCTTATGGGCGGCAGAATATGGGTTGAAAGCCGGGAGGGAGCAGGCAGCTGCTTCTTTATAGAGCTGCGTTTTGCCGATGCCGGTACGCTCAACGCAGCACCTCCTCCTGTCGTTACGGCAAACAGCTCACCCAACCGGAGCCTGGCGATTCTGCTTGCTGAGGATAATCGTGTAAATGCCGAGTTCATCGATAAAATTCTGAGCAGACAGGGGCACTGTGTTACCTGTGTTGAAAATGGTCAGGAGGCCCTTGAAATGCTTACCCGGCAAAGTTTTGACTGTATCCTGATGGATATCCAGATGCCTGTGCTTGGTGGCGATGCCGCAACCTTGATCATCAGAGAGCAGGAGAAACAGACAGGAGGACATATCCCGATCATTGCCTTAACTGCCCATGCCATGCATGAAGAACGGGTCCGGATGCTTGCACAGGGGTTCGATGCACACGTTGCAAAACCGGTCGATATTACTCAACTCCTTTCTGAATTAAGCAGGATACCATCCATAGCGTGTTCAGATCTTCAGTCAAGGTAATGAGTCGTACTACCAGATTTCCCCAACATGCTGTCGCAGGTGATAGACAAGGCAGCATGATATGATACTGCCGCCCGCTATGCTGCACCTGCCCATTGATACCATCCTGCCTCAGCTGCTTGACGCATTCCAAAACAACCCCAATCTGGTGCTGTCAGCTGCGCCTGGCGCCGGCAAGACCACCCGGATACCGCCGGCACTGCTGCAGATCATTCCGCCGGAGGCCGGACGGATTATCATGCTGGAACCGCGCCGGATTGCAGCTGCGTCGGCAGCCCGCTACATGGCCGGGTTGCTGGGTGAAGCGGTTGGCCAGACCGTGGGGTATACCATCCGTTTTGAAAGCAAACTATCCAGGAACACACGGATTGAACTGGTGACCGAAGGGGTGCTGACCCGCAGGATTCAAAACGATCCCGAACTGACTGGTGTAGCCTGCGTAATCTTTGATGAATTCCACGAACGTTCCCTCCATGCTGATCTTGGGCTGGCGCTCTGTCTTGAGACTCAGGCTGCTCTGCGGCCAGACCTGAAGCTGCTGGTGATGTCGGCCACCCTTGAATGTGAGCCGATCGCCCGGATGCTGGGTGATGCACCGATTGTTGTATCTGAAGGGCGCCAGTTCCCGGTTGAGCTGCGCTATCTGCCGGATGCCGGCCGACTGCCCCTTCCCAAACGGATGGCACGGGCGATTCAACAGGCCCTGGCAGCAGAGCATGGCGATCTGCTGGCTTTTTTACCCGGCACCGGTGAGATCAGGGCGGTTGAGCGTGAGCTGGAAGGACATGTTTCTGCACTGGTCTGTCCCTTGTATGGTGATCTTCCGTTTGAAAAACAGAAACAGGCCATTCTACCCGGCCCGCAGCGCCGGGTGGTCTTGTCCACCAGCATTGCCGAGACCTCACTGACCATAGAAGGGGTGCGGATTGTGGTTGATAGCGGTCTTTCGCGCCGTCTGGAGCTTGACCCTGCGACAGGACTGGAGCGGCTGATAACGGTACGGGCTTCCCAGGCCCAGGCAGAGCAACGCAAAGGCAGGGCAGGCCGCACTGACAGCGGGATCTGCTATCGGCTGTACACGCAGCAGACCTGGCAGGCCATGACCCCCTTCAGTCCGCCTGAGATCCGGACCGCAGATCTGGCCCCCCTCGTGCTGGAACTTGCTGCCTGGGGAGTTGCAGACTGTACCGACCTTGGATGGCTTGATCCGCCTCCTGTCGGTCATCTGACAGCTGCGCAGGAGTTGCTGCAACAGCTGGGTGCGCTGGACAGTAAAGGCAGCATTACTGCACTTGGCCGTGACATGGTGCAGTTGCCTCTGCATCCCCGGCTGGCGAGGCTGCTCCTGAGCGGGAAAATGCATGGGCAGACAGCTGCGGCCTGCTATCTGGCAGCGCAGTTGTCAAACCGTCAGACATCTAGCAGCGCCATAGAGCAGACAGCGCAGCAGCTGCTGCGCCTGATGGGGGAACGATACACCACTGGCCAACTGGATAACCTGGGCATTTTGCACTCTGTCCCGGAAATGGCAGTGGATGCCTGGCCAGACCGGATCGGGGCGCAGCGATCCGGTACGGAACAGCGCTATCTACTGGCCACTGGCCGGGGAGCAGTTCTGTCCCCCAGGGCCGGCTGCACCGGCGCACCGTTTCTGGTAGCCCTGCAGGTGGATGGAGGAGAAGGTGCAGACGGCGTTATCCATCAGGCAGTCGGCCTGAAACCGGAGCAGCTGTATCGTTGCGCCAGGCATCTGATCAGCACGCAACGTCAGGTCCGATGGGATGCAGCAGCAGATCGGGTAGTAGCTGCAGAGCAGGAACGGATAGGTGCTGTGCTGCTGGCCTCGCGCCAGATTCAGGCAAGCGATGCTGAAGCCGGGGCATTGCTGCTGGATCAGATCAGGCGCAATGGCATCAGACTGTTGCATTGGACCACTGCTTCACGCCAACTGCAGGCCAGAGTAGCCATGGCAGCTGCCCTGCTGCCGGAATATAGCTGGCCTGATCTCTCTGATGATGCCCTGCTGCAGACGTTGGAAAACTGGCTGCTGCCGCACCTGACCGGTATCCGCTCACTGCAGGGGCTGCAGCAGATAGCAACGGTTCAGCTGCTGCAGGAACTGGTTGGCTGGAAACAGATGCAATTACTGGATAGTGTAGTGCCGGCTCATCTGACAATACCCAGTGGCAGGAGGGTGGCACTGGATTATACAGATCCGGAAGGGCCGGTCTTGTCCGCTAAACTGCAGGAACTGTTCGGCCTGGCAACATCTCCTGCGGTTTGCAGGGGCAGACGGGCGGTGCTGGTGCATCTGCTTTCGCCGGCCGGTCGGCCGGTGGCAGTTACCCGCGATCTGAAAGGGTTTTGGGAACGGGGCTATCTGGAGGTGCGCAAAGAGCTGCGGGGTAGATACCCCAAACATCCCTGGCCTGATGATCCGTGGAATGCTGTGGCAACCAACAAGA